>NZ_JBEOWQ010000003.1:0-283034 GCF_040296145.1 Micromonospora sp. NPDC002296 | reverse complement strand
GCTCGGCCGGCTCGCCCGGGGCCGCGCCCAGGTGTCTCCGGGCACCGGAACCGGCCGGCCGGCCGGCGACGCGGAACCCGCCGGGACAGTCCCTGGTGCCGGGACGGTCGGTGAATCGGGCACGTCCGGACGGCCCGCCGCGACGCCGCCGGCCGCCGGCCGGAACGGGACGGTGACGCTGCTGGCGGTGGCCGCCGGGGTGGCGACCGTGCTGCCCTGGGCGTGGCTCGGGGCGCTCGGTGGGCTGCTGGAGACCGTCCTCGCGGCGGTCGCCGCCGCCGCGGTCGGCGTCCTCGCCGGCGCGCTGCTCGACGCCCGGTTCTGGGCGCACTTCGCGGCCGGCCGTCCGCCCCGGCCGGCCCGGCTGGTGCTGGTCGGCGGCCTGGTCGCCGGGGTGGCGCTGCTGGTCGTCGCCGCCGGGGTCGGGCAGTCCGGGGCCCAACTGCCCGCCCTGCTGACCCTGCCGCCGCTTGGCTTCGTGCTGGCCGCCCTCCAGGCCCCCGCCGCCCGCGCGGGCGGGTCCGCCGGGCCCGGCCCGGCGCGTTGGCTCGTCGGGCTCGGCGTTCTCGGGCCGCTTGCCTTCGCCGACCCGGAGGAGATCACCCTCATTCTGGCGGCCACTCGCGACGTGCCGTACTGGGTGGCGGCCACCGCCGCCGCCGGGCTCGCGGTGGCCGCGGTGCTGTCCGTCGCGTACGGCGTGCTGCTGGCCCGCCCGCGCGGCGGGACGCCCAGCCGGCCGGTGGCGGCGGCGACCGCCGTGGTCCTGCTCGCCGGGGCGGCGGCGGTGTACCTCGGGCCCGGCCGGCCCGGCCTGCACGGCGAGCGGCTGCTGGTGGTGCTGCGCGAGCAGGCCGACCTGCGCGGGATCCAGGCCGGCGTGCCGGGCCGGGCCGGCCGGGACGCCAGGGCCGGGGAGGTCTACCGGCGGCTCGTCGCCACGGCCGAGCGCACCCAGTCCGACCTGCGCCGCGACCTGGCCCGGCTGCGGCTCGACCCGACGCCGTACTACCTGGTCAACGCGATCGAGGTGGACGGCGGCCCAGCGGTGCGGGCCTGGCTGTCCGGCCGGCCGGAGGTGGCCCGGGTGCTGGTCAGCCAGCGGCTGCGCCCGCTGCCGGCCGCCGCGCCGACCAGCCGGGGCGACGCGCCGGCACCGGCCGGGCCGGCCTGGAACGTGTCCCTGATCGGCGCGGACCGGGTCTGGTCCGGGCTGGGGGTGACCGGCGCCGGCGTGGTGGTGGGCAGCTCCGACTCCGGGGTGGACGGCCGGCACCCGGCGCTGGCCGCCGGCTTCCGGGGCGGCGACGACTCCTGGTACGACCCGTGGGACCGCACGACGGCGCCGACCGATCAGGGCGGGCACGGCACGCACACGACGGGCAGCGCGGTGGGGCGCGGCGGCATCGGGGTGGCCCCGGGGGCCAGCTGGGTCGGCTGCGTGAACCTGGACCGCAACCTCGGCAGCCCGGCCCGTTACCTCGACTGTCTCCAGTTCATGCTGGCCCCGTTCCCGACCGGCGGCGACCCGTTCACCGACGGGCGGCCCGAGCGGGCCCCACAGGTACTGACGAACTCGTGGGGCTGCCCGCCGATCGAGGGCTGCGACCCGGCTGCGCTGCGGCCGGCGACGGCGGCGCTGGACGCGGCCGGCATCTTCGTCGTCGCGGCGGCCGGCAACACCGGGCCGGGCTGCGGGTCGATCGAGGACCCCCCGGCGCCGTACCCGGACGTGTTCACGGTCGGGGCGGTGGACCGGGACCGGGAGGTCGCCTCCTTCTCCAGCCGAGGGCCGGTGCCCGGCGGGAGCAAGCCGGACCTGGTCGCCCCGGGCGTCGGGGTGCTCTCCGCGATGCCGGGCGGCACGTACGCCACGCTGGACGGCACCTCGATGGCGACCCCGCAGGTGGCCGGGGTGGTGGCGCTGATGTGGTCGGCGAACCCGGCACTGGTGGGCGACCTGGACCGGACCCGGCGGATCCTGCGGGACACCGCCACCCCGGCCGGCGCGACGTACCGCTCCCGCAACCCGGCGGACGCCTGCGGCGGCGACGCGAACATCACCGGCGCCGGTCTCGTCGACGCGTACGCGGCCGTCCGCGCCGCCCGCGGCGGATGACCAGTGGGGGCCCTCGTCGACGCCCCGGCGCGGGAGGTGCCTCTCGCCCCCGCCGGCACCCGCCCGCCGGGGCGACAGACCGCCGGCAGGTACGGCGGGACGTCGTGGCAGGTGCGGCGGGAGGGTCGTTGATCTAGGGTCGGCGACCATGGACGTGGAGACCACCCTGGCCGAGCTGACCCCCGACGCGCTGCCCGCCGTGGTGGACCTGTGCCGGCGCGCGCTGGACCTGCCGGAGGACGCGGCCGAGGCGGAGGCCGTGGTGGACACCCTGCACACCCGCGCCGGGGCGGACCGGACGGTGCTGGGGCTGGGCGCGTACCACGGGGCGGAGCTCGTCGGCGCGCTGATCGCCTCGCTCTCCGGCGGGGAGCCCCCGGTCGGGCACGTCGACCTGGTGGCGGTGGCCCCCGAGCGGCGCCGCCGGGGCGTCGGGCGGGCCCTGCTGACCCGCGCCGAGCGCCTCCTCGCCGGGCGGGGCGCGACCGAGGTGCTGCTGGCCGGCAACCCGCCGTACTACGCCTGGCCGGGGATCGACGTGCGGTACACCCCGGCGGTCTGCGCCGCGCTGGCGCTGGGCTACGCCCAGGACCGCACGGCGTGGAACATGACGGCCGACCTGTCGTACGACGAATCGCCCGCGCTGCGGACGACGGAGCCGGCGGAGCGGCGGCTGGCCGAGCGGGGCGTCACGGTGCGGCGCGCGGAGCCGGCGGACCTGCCGGCGCTGGCCGCGTTCGCCCGGTCCACCTTCGGCGGCGCGTGGGACGGCGAGCTGGCCGGTTCGCTGGGACGCCCCGGCGCCGGGGCGCACCTGGCGGAACGGGCCGGCACGGTTCTCGGCTTCGCCGCCTGGGGCTCGTCCCGGCCGAGCTGGTTCGGCCCCATGGGCACCGCCCCGGAGGCGGAGGGCACGGGGATCGGCGGGGTGCTGCTACGCCGGTGCCTGCGTGACCAGCGGGCCGAGGGGGTGCAATCCGCCCAGATCGGCTGGGTCGGCCCGGTGCCCTTCTACTCGGGCAGCGCGGGGGCCAGGATCGAGCGCGTCTTCTTCCTGTACCGCAAGGCGCTGCCGCCCGCCGGATGAGCGGGGACGCCCGGGCCGCCGAGTGCTGCGTGGCAGGCCGGGCGGCGGGGTGCGTGGCAGGCCGGCGGCGAAACGGGCATGGGCCTGTATAGCGCCGTTCGGCCGCGTCGGCCATCGACGGCCCCTACCGTCTGGGTAGAGGAGGCGGTCATGACCACGGACAACGAGCAGACCGACGACGCGCAGCGCGCCACCTGGGTGCCGGTCGAGGAGATCCCGGGGCAGCTGCCGTTCGACCGGCTGGACTACGGCGACGCCGAGCAGCTCGCGGAGATGACGGAGGACGACGCGCCCCCGGCCGAGGAGCAGGTGGTCCTGGTGGACGAGCCGATCCGCATCCACCCGCCGTACGACCGGACCCGGAAGCGACGCAACCAGCGACACCTGCCGACGTGACCGGCGGGCCGGCAGACGACGGAAGGGGCGGGCCGTGTCAGCGGCCCGCCCCTTCGGCGTTCGGTGGAGCTGGACTCAGAAGTCCATGTCCCCGCCACCCGGGCCAGCCGGGGCAGCCGGGGTCTTCTCCGGCTTGTCCGCGACGACGGCCTCGGTGGTGAGGAAGAGCGCCGCGATGGAGGCGGCGTTCTGCAGCGCCGACCGGGTGACCTTGGCCGGGTCGATGATGCCCGCGGCCAGCAGGTCCACGTACTCGCCGCTGGCGGCGTTGAGGCCGTGGCCCGGGTCGAGGTTGCGGACGCGCTCGACGACCACGCCACCCTCAAGGCCGGCGTTGACGGCGATCTGCCGCAGCGGGGCGTCCAGCGCGATCTTGACGATCTGCGCGCCGGTCGCCTCGTCGCCGGTCAGGTCCAGCTTCTCGAAGGCGGTCTTGCCGGCCTGCACCAGCGCGACGCCACCACCCGGGACGATGCCCTCCTCGACGGCCGCCTTCGCGTTGCGAACGGCGTCCTCGATGCGGTGCTTGCGCTCCTTGAGCTCGACCTCGGTGGCCGCGCCGACCTTGATCACCGCAACACCGCCGGCCAGCTTGGCCAGGCGCTCCTGCAGCTTCTCGCGGTCGTAGTCGGAGTCGCTCTTGTCGATCTCGGCCCGGATCTGGTTGACCCGGCCCTGGATCTGCTCGGCGTCGCCGGCACCGTCGACGATGGTGGTCTCGTCCTTGGTCACCACGACCTTGCGGGCGCGGCCCAGCATGTCGAGGCCGACGGCGTCCAGCTTGAGGCCGACCTCCTCGCTGATGACCTGGCCACCGGTGAGGATGGCGATGTCGGCCAGCATGGCCTTGCGGCGGTCACCGAAGCCCGGCGCCTTGACGGCGACCGACTTGAAGGTGCCACGGACCTTGTTGACCACGAGGGTGGCCAGGGCCTCGCCCTCGATGTCCTCGGCGATGATCAGCAGCGACTTGCCCGACTGCATGACCTTCTCCAGGATCGGGAGCAGGTCCTTCACCGAGGAGATCTTGCTGTTGACGATCAGGAGGTACGGGTCGTCGAAGACGGCCTCCATACGCTCCGGGTCGGTCATGAAGTACGCGGAGATGTAGCCCTTGTCGAAGCGCATGCCCTCGGTGAGCTCAAGCTCCAGGCCGAAGGTGTTGCTCTCCTCGACGGTGATGACGCCTTCCTTGCCGACCTTGTCCATCGCCTCGGCGATGATCTCGCCGACGGTGCTGTCACCGGCGGAGATGGAGGCGGTGGAGGCGATCTGCTCCTTGGTCTCGACGTCCTTGGCGAGCTTGGACAGCTCCTCCGAGACGCTGGCCACGGCGGCCTCGATGCCCCGCTTCAGGGCCATCGGGTTGGCGCCGGCGGCCACGTTGCGCAGGCCCTCACGGACCAGGGCCTGGGCCAGGACGGTCGCCGTCGTCGTGCCGTCACCGGCGACGTCGTCGGTCTTCTTCGCGACCTCCTTGACCAGCTCAGCGCCGATCTTCTCGTACGGGTCCTCGAGCTCGATCTCCTTGGCGATGCTCACACCATCGTTGGTGATGGTGGGGGCACCCCACTTCTTCTCGAGCACCACGTTGCGGCCCTTGGGGCCGAGGGTCACCTTCACGGCGTCGGCGAGCTGGTTCATGCCCCGCTCGAGGCCACGGCGAGCCTCTTCGTCGAACGCGATCATCTTGGCCATACGGCGTTGTCCTCCTGGACACTCACGGGCCACCCGAGTGTGTGTCCCGGATGAACCGCCTGGTGTACGCACCTTGGGACGTCGCCACCTGGCGACGACGACGTCTCCTCGGCCGGGCCGGATAGCCCGCGACGACCGGCCATGCGCCACCCCGCGGTTGCCCGCTGGGAGCCCGTGGCCCCACCGTCCCGACCATTGGCACTCACGGTATGCGAGTGCCAATGACTTGTTTAGCACTCTGCCTTGCCGAGTGCAAGCACGATGCCGCGTCCGGACCCGGTCCGCGAGCCCTGACCAGCGCTGTCCGGCCGTCGGCTCGGCCAAGTTCACCCGCCTGCCGGCGGCGGTCACCGGACCACCGCACGCCGTCGCCCGGGTACGCGACGACCGGGACGGTCAGGTGGGCGGGACGTCCGGATCGCGTACGGGAGTTCCCGGCCGCGCCGCGTCGGCCGGCGGGCGGGGCGAATTGGTGGACCCGGGTCGGCGGGCGGGGCAGGGCCGACGACGTGGAACTGACGCGGGCAGGACCGGCGGTGCCGAACTCGAAGGGCGCCACCGGGCCGAACCGGCTCCACGCGGCCCGTCACGGACCGGCAGGCAGGCAGGCAGGGGGAAGCTTGAGGCAACCGGCGGGCTGCGGGCCCGGCCCGGGGCGCACCGGGGGGCATGGGACGCCGGGCGGCGTGAGGTGCCGGCGGCGGGACCGGAGTGCGGCCGGGAATCAAGGTACGGGGCGTGCCGCCAGCAGCAGCGCGGGCGCCGGCAAGGACGTCGTCAGGGTCCGACCGGGCGCCGACGGGTGGGCAGCCGGCGGGGCGGGGCGGGGCGCAGCAGCCGGCGGGGCGCGGCGGGGCGCAGCAGCCGGCGCGGCGGAGAGGCAGCCCCGCGTCGGGACCCAGTCCCGCGTCGCCGTCCTGCCCCGGGCCACCGCATCAGGCCAAACGCCCCGGCCACCGCATCCGGCCACGGAATCCGACTGACGCATCCGGCTTGGCTGCCCCGTCCGCCGCGGTCGCGGGCGGGTGGGCCCGGGCCCGCCCAGCCACGGGCCCCGGACCTGATCGGGGCGTCAGGCGACGACGCGGACCCGCTCGGCCTGTGGGCCCTTCTGCCCCTGGGCGATCTCGAACTCCACCCGCTGTCCGTCGTCCAGCGCCTTGTAGCCGTCCATCTCGATCGCGGAGAAGTGGACGAAGACGTCCTGCCCCCCGTCGACGGCGATGAAGCCGTAGCCCTTTTCGGCGTTGAACCACTTCACGGTGCCCTGTGCCACGGTGCACTTCCTCACGTCGCGCGGCCTGCCAGAAATCGGCGGGACGCCGGCGCGAACCGGCGGCCCCGGACCACCGGTTCCAGGGTCGACGGCGACCCCGAATTCAGTGACCAAAATCGCACGGTACACGAGCCGTCACGCAGGCGCACGACCGCAAATCATGCGATATCGGACCGACCTCGACCCGGAGCCACATAGGCGGGCGTCACTGCGGTAAGCATGCGGGATGACAGCAGGTCCCCGCCCGTCGGCCGCCGGGCGTCCCGCGCCGGACAGGACGGTCGCCCCGGCCACGCGGGCGGGCGTCGTCCGCCGGGTGACTCCGTGGGACGCGGCCCGGATGCGCGCGCTGCGGCTGGAGATGCTCGCCGATGCCCCGCTGGCCTTCCTGGAGACCCTGGCGGACGCCGCCGCCCGCCCGCACGCGGACTACGCGGCCCGGATCGCCTCGGTCGCCGTCGGCCGGCACACCGCGCAGTTCGTCGCCGACCCGGGCACCGGCCGCCCCGGCGGTCCCGTCGGCCGGTTCCTGGGGCACGCCGGCGGCACGGTCGCCCCGGACGAGCCGGGCCTGACCGTGGTGTACGCCGTCTACGTAACCCCGCAGCGGCGGGGCACCGGCCTGCTCGCGGAGTTGATCGACGCGGTGGCCGGCTGGTCCCGCGAGTGCGGCCGGCCCGAGCTCATGCTGGAGGTGGTGGTCGGCAACGACCGCGCCTACCGGGCGTATCAGAGGCTGGGCTTCGTGGACACGGGCGTCCGGGTTCCCCACCCGGTGATTCCCGCCCTGCACGAGCTCCAGATGCGCCGCCCGGCCTGAGCGCCCCGGTGCCCAGGGGTGGGGATGCCCAGGGGCCCGGCCGACGCCCGTGCGCCGGGAGGGCCCCTGGGCGCCCCCGTCAGGCGGGGCGGCGGCTCTGCACGACGCGGAACCGGTTCGCCACGTACGCGCCGTCGGTCAGGGCCGCGTTGGCGGCCGGGTTGGCCCCGCTGCCGTGGAAGTCGGAGAACGCCGCCGACTGGTTCACGAACACGCCCCCGGTCAGGTTGCACGACAGGTGCACCCCGGTGTCGACCGCAGCCGCCTCGGCGGCATCCAGCACCGCCTCGTCGGTGGAGTAGACGGCCGCGGTCAGCGCGCCCTTCTCCCCCACCGTGGAGCGCAGGATCTCCAGGCCGTGCGCGGTGGAGTCGGTCGCGATGACGAACGAGATCGGCCCGAACCACTCCCGCGAATACGTCCCCGTGTCGCCGGCCGCCAGCTTCACGATCGTCGGGGTGCGGACCACCGCGCCGGGGAAGGCCGGGTGCTCGACGGCCCGCGACTCCAGCACGGCCTCGCCGACCTTGGTGACCTCGTCGAGGCGCTCCAGCACCCCGTCGTTGACGATCGCCCCGGTCAGCTCGACCCCCCGGGCCGGGTCGGCGGTGATCTTGCCGACCGCCGCGGCGATCCCGGCGGCCACCTCGTCGAAGCTCCTGTGCCCCTGGTCGGTGGCGATGCCGCCCGACGGGATCAGGATGTTCTGCGAGGTGGTGCACATCTGGCCGCTGTAGAGGGTCAACGTGAAGCCCAGGTTGCGGCACATCCCGGCGAAGTCGTCGGTGGAGTCGATCACCACCGTGTTCAGGCCGGCCTTCTCGGTGTAGACCGCCGCCTGCCGGGCGTTGGCCTCCAGCCAGTCGCCGTACTCGGTGGAGCCGGTGAAGTCGACGATCTTCACGGCCGGATGCAGGGCGAGCGTCGAGGCGAGCTTCTCGCCGGGGGCCTCGGGGGCGAGCAGCACCAGGTTCGGGTCGAAGCCGGCCTCGGCGAGCACCTCCCGGGCGTAGCGCACGGTGATGGCCAGCGGCAGCACCGCGCGCGGGTGCGGCTTGACCACCACCGGGTTGCCGGTGACCAGCGAGGCGAACAGCCCCGGGTACGAGTTCCAGGTCGGGAAGGTGTTGCAGCCGATGACGAGGGCCACCCCGCGCGGCACCACGTGGAACGTCTTGGTCATCCGCAGCGGGTCGCCCTTGCCGGCGGGCTTCTCCCAGCCGGCCGTCCCCGGGAGCCGGGTCATCTCCGCGTACGCGTAGGCGATCGCCTCCAGCGCCCGGTCCAGCGCGTGCGTCCCGCCGGCCTGGAAGGCCATCACGAACGCCTGTCCGCTGGTGAACTGCACCGCGTTGGCCAGCTCGAAGACGTGCTTGTGCAGCCGGTCGAGGATCTCCAGGCAGACCCCCGCCCGGGCCTGCGGGCCGGCGTCGCGCCAGGCCGGCAGCGCGGCGGAGGCGGCGGCGACAAGCTCGTCGGCGCCGGCGTGCGGATAACTGACGTTCAGCTCCAGCCCGAACGGGCTCGCCTCGGTGGCCACCCGGTCGCCGGCACCCGGCTGGTCGAGCGGGAAGTCGCCGTTCAGGTACGCCTCGAAGGCCGCCTTGCCGTCGGCGGCGGCGGTCTCGCCGTACACCCGGGGGCTGGGTGATTCCGGGTAGGCGGACCAGTGCCCACGCTCCGCGATCGCGGTCAGCGCACGGTTGAGGGTGTCGGCGTGCCTGTCGTGCAGGGGATGCGGGGTCTCCGTCATGCCCGCCATCATGCCCCAGCCGCGAACCGGACAGTAGGGGCCGACGACCGCCGCCGGCGTGCCGGACGCCGCCCCGGCCGGCGCGGGGCCGGGCAGCCGGGCGCCGCGACGGCGGGCCGGTCAGAGGGTGAGCTGCCAGTCGGTCCAGGCGTCGACGGGGCGGAAGCCGAGCCGCTCGTTGATGGCGATCATGTGCCCGTTGGCCACCGCGTTGAAGGTGTCCACGAAGCGCAGCTCCAGCTCGTGGGCGAGGGCGTACCGCAGGTTCTCCACCTTCGCCAGCAGCCCGAGCCGGTGCCCCCGGTGCGCCGGGTCGACGATGGTGATCTGCTGGAACGCGTGCCACGACGCGCTGGGGCCGACGTCGAGCAGCGTCCAGGCGACCAGCCGGCCGGACGCCACGTGCACCGCCCCGTGGTGGTAGCGGCGGCGGCCCCGGGCGTCGAGCGCCCGTTCCATGCCCCGCATCCGCTCGACGTCGATCCGCTCCGGCTCCCAGTCCAGGTCCCCCAGCGGGGCGTCGGTCATCAGCCGGCCTTCGAGGTGGGCCACGTCGGCGACGTACTCCTCGGGGGCGGGCCCCCGCCAGCGGACGGTGCGGTAGCCGGCGGCGCGGGGCCGGGCTTCGGCGAGCAGGGCGTCGAGCGCGGCCGGGTCGAGCCGGGCGGCGTCGAGCCGGCGGCGGACCTCGGCGAGCGCCGGTCGCCCGCCCACCGCGGCGGCGAACGCTCCGCCGGCCCCGTCGCGTCCCGGCCCGTCGGGCAGGGCCGAGACGGCGATCCCGACCATCCGCTTGCGCCCCCGCTCGCGCAGCACCCGCAGGCCGTGCTCGTGCAGTGCCCGGCCGACCCCGTGCCGGCGGCGCGCGGGGTCGACGAACAGGTACATGGCGGCGTTGTCGGTGTTGTCGAGCTGCGGCAGGTCCAGGGCGAGGTAGCCGGCCGGCACGCCGTCGCGGTGGGCGAGCGCCCAGACCGGCACGCAGCCTGGCATCGGGTGGCGGAGCGCGGCCTCGAGCCGTCGCCGGCACAGCGGCGGGAAGTCGGGGACGTCCGCCGCGTCGGCCGCCGCCCTGATCCGGTACGCCGCGTCGACCGCGCTCTGGTCGGCCGGGTCGATCGGCGTGATGGTGATGCCCATGGGCTGAGGGTGACCCGGCAAAGACGATCGGGCCAGCGAATTAATCGCCGGCCCGATCGGACGTGGTCGGGAGGGACGATCGCACAACGCCTTCGGCGTTGGGTCGCAAGAACTGAAAGTCTTCGGCGAAACGCCCTCCCGCACGGAGCATCTTGCGCCGTCCGGTTCGTGCCGTCAAGTCCTCGCCGGCGGGTTTCTCTCACCCAGGGCAAAAAGTCGGTTACTCGGTGGATCCGCCCTATCCCTCGTCCGGGCGATCCACCCATCCACCGGACGGTCGGGGCGGCGGGCAGGGCCGGCGGTGACGGCATACGGCGCGCTTCCGGGCCGGGGCAGGGAAGGGCCGCATGCCGCACCAGGGCCGGTCGAGCAGGTCAGCCGAGCAGGCCGGCGTCCCGGGCGGCCCGCAGCGAGGGCTTGATCCGGTGGGTCGGGCCGACCTGGCCGGCGACGGCGTCGATGGTCTTCAGGCCTTCGCCGGTGTTGAACACCACAGTCTCCGCCGTCGGGTCGAGCCGGCCGGACTCGACCAGCTTGCGCAGCACGGCCACGGTCACCCCGCCGGCCGTCTCGGCGAACACCCCGGTCGTCCGGGCCAGCAGCCGGATGCCGTCGCGGATCTCGTCGTCGTCGGCGTACTCCATCCAGCCGTCGGTGCGCCGGACCGCCTCCAGGGCGTACAGGCCGGCGGCCGGATCGCCGATGTTGAGCGACTTGGCGATGCCGGTCGGCCGGACCGGGGTGATGATGTCGGTGTCGGCGTGCAGGGCGGCGGCGATCGGGTTGCAGCCGGCGGACTGGGCGCCGAAGACCTTCCAGCCACCGACCGGGGCCTCGACGAGGCCGATCTCGACCAGCTCGCTGAACGCCTTGTCGATCTTGGTAAGCAGCTCGCCGCTGGCCATCGGGATGACCACCTGGGCCGGGATGCGCCAGCCGAGCTGCTCGGCCACCTCGTACCCGAGGGTCTTGGAGCCCTCGGCGTAGTACGGGCGGACGTTGACGTTGACGAACGCCGTGTCCTCGAACTCGTCGGTCTCCACCAGCTCGCCGCAGAGCCGGTTCACGTCGTCGTAGGAGCCGTCGATGGCGACCAGTTCGCCCCCGTAGACGGCGGTGGTGACCACCTTGCCCGCCTCCAGGTCGCTGGGGATGAACACGACCGAGGGGACCCCGGCGCGGGCCGCGTGGGCGGCGACCGAGTTGGCCAGGTTGCCGGTCGAGGCGCAGGCGAACCGGGTGAAACCGAGCGCCCGGGCGGCGGTGAGGGCCACCGAGACCACCCGGTCCTTGAAGGAGTGGGTGGGGTTCGCGCTGTCGTCCTTGACCCAGAGCGGGGCGGTGATGCCCAGCTCGGCGGCGAGGTTGGGCGCGGCGACCAGCGGGGTCAGCCCCGGGTCGACGGTGACCCGGGTGGCGGGGTCCTGGCCGGCCGGGAGGAGGGCGGCGTACCGCCAGATGTTCTGCGGTCCGGCCTCGATCTGCTCGCGGGTCACCCGGGCCAGGGCGGCGGCGTCGTAGTCGACCTCCAGGGGGCCGAAACACTCGTAACAGGCGTGCTGCGCGGCGAGCGGGTAGCGCGCGGTGCAGGCCCGGCAGACCAGGGCGCGGGCGGGGCTGGCGGTGGTGTCGATGCCGGAGGCGGCGAGGGTCGACGTCATGTCGAGGAGGTCCTCTCATCTTTCCCCGCATCGCACCCTGCGGCGGGGACGGAATTGGCACCTGTCCGCACCGCTCGTCGTCGAGCGCGCGCGGGTGGTTGCCGGGGCTTCGTCGGGCCGTATCCCTCTGCCCCTCTGGATGAGGTATTCAGTTGTGCGCCCGAGTCTACGGCGGATCGCCGGCTCCGCCACTGAAGGTTCCAGCGTGTGGGCCGCTTCGGGGCATTGAATTGATCACACCGTCACCGTGGGAATCGGCATCAACACCATCCGCGACGTTGGCCTTGATCAATTCCAAGGGGGGACCCGCATGGGGGCTGGCCTGGGGTTTCTACGCTCACCGCGTGACGTACCCCCCGACACCCGGTTTCCCCGGGCCGCCCCAGAAGTCCCGCGGGCTCAGCCGGACGACCCGCACCGTGATCATCGTGGTCGCCGTGGTGGCACTGCTCTGCTGCGCCGGCGCGATCGGCGGCGGCCTCTGGCTGTTCCGCACCGTGCAGGGCACCATCACCCCGGCACGGGACGCCGCGACCGCCTACCTGGACGACACGAAGGCGGGCGACTACCCGGCCGCGTACGCCCGGCTCTGCGAGCGACTGCGCAGCCGGCAGACCGAGGCGCAGTTCACCCGGGCCCGGCAGGCCGAGCCGCCCCTGGACGAGTACCGCGTCACCAACACCCAGGTACACACCAGCAACGGCGACACCAGCGCCGAGGTGACCGTCAGGATCGCGAACCGGAACAGGGTCATCAGCCTGGTCAAGGAGGGTGGCGACTGGCGGGTCTGCGGGGGCTGACCGGGTGGCCCCCGCCGGCCGGGCCCCTGCGTCGACGGGGCCGGCCGGGGCCTTGATCGCCCGGGTGGCGCGGGGCCGCTACGGTGCGGGAAGCCCACCCCCCGAGAGAGGAACTGGCCGATGCGCCGGACCCTGCCCAGCCTCGCGATCCTCGCCCTGGCCTGCCTGTTGACCGCGGGTTGCGACCCCGGGGGGTCGACCTCCTCGGCGGGTACGACCACCGCCCCGGCCGCCGACGACCCGGCCGACCCGGCGGAGGACGGCCCGGAGCAGGCCCCGGCGACGACGGGCCCCGCCGCACCGCCGGAGCCGACCGTCGCCGGCACCACCGCCGCGCCGCCGCTGCCCGCTCCGAAGAAGGTGCCCGCCCTGACCTGCAAGCAGCTCGCCGGCGCCCACGTCGGCAGCACCAAGGTCCCCTACCAGGGATACGCCGACTACCTCCCGCTGGCCGAGGGCGTCTGGTCCGGCGAGGACGGCGACACGGTCACCCTCCAGAAGCCCTGCGGGATCGGCGACCTCGACGGCGACGGCGCGGCGGACGCGGTCGGCGCGGTCGCCCTCAAGAGCGGGGGCAGCGGCACCTTCTACACCCTCGTCGTGTGGCGCAACGCCGACGGTGAGCCGGTCTACCAGAGCCTGGCCGAACTGGACGACCGGACCCCGGTCGTCTCGATCACCGTGTCGGGCGGCCGGGCGAAGGTCGTCTGGCTGACCCGCTCCGCCGAGCGCAGCATGGCCGAGCTGGACATCCGGCGCACCTCGCACTACCAGCTCTCCGGCAGCACGTTCACCGAGGTCAGCCACACCGACGAGCCGTACAAACCGTAGCGGCGGGGGGACGACTCAAGCCGGCACTGACCGCTTGCCGGGCACCGGGGCCGCGACGGCGGGCTCCCGACGGCGGCGGAGCAGGCTGTCCAACGCCCAAGTGCCGGGGCCGAGCACCGCGACGAGCGCGAACGACCAGCAGAACAGCGCCGCCAGCTCGCCGCCGTTGCGCAGCGGGAGCAGCCCGTCGGGCTGGTGCACCACGAAGTAGGCGTACGCCATCGAGCCCGAGGCGACCAGCGCGGCGGGCCGGGTGAACAGCCCGGCCAGCACCAGCACGCCGCAGGCTGCCTGGATCAGCGCCGCCCACCAGCCCGGCCACTCGCCGAACGGGACGGCCTGGCCGGTGCCCCGGGCACCGCCGAGCACGCCGAACAGCGACGACAGCCCGTGGCACAGGAAGAGCAGGCCGACCACCATGCGGAACAGGGACAGGACGAGTCCACCGAGTCGGTCGAACTTCATGCGACACCTCCAACGACATTGATCGATGCGTCCAGCATGCGAGAAGGGGCGGGGGGTGTCCACGGCATCCCTCCCTGTGGGAACGCTCCCACGGTGACGCGTCGGCCGCTCCGGCGCCGGCCGGGGCGCGGCGATCGAAATACGGGGATGCCCGGATTCCGATACGGCGGACACACAGCCGGAGTTCGCGGTGCCCGCCGCGAGCGCGGATGCGCGCACCCGGCGATCCGACTGGCCCGACGCAACGCCGAGAACGCGCTCGACCTAACCGGCGACGCAAGACCCCGGCAGGCCGCGGGGCGGTCGGGAACGGGCATCCGCCCGCCCCGACCGCCCAGTGGCTAGACCCGTCAGTTCATCGGGTACGGCGAGCCGCAGCTACGACCGTTGGCGTAGCCGGGCACGTTGACGAAGGCGATCGCGTCGTACGCCACGTCCACGGTGCCGTCGGCTCCGGCGATGATGTTGTCGAGCTGCACCTTGGCCCCGGGGTAGAGCCACATCCAGCCGAGCGAGACCCACTTGTCGTCAGACGCGCTGACGTTCTGGTCGATTTCGCAGATGACCTGGGTGTCGGTCCCGCCGGCCCCACCGTTGCCCTGGGAGATCACATACTCCACCTGTTCGTTCGCCCCGTGCGAGGGCAGGTGGACGATGATCTCGTAGTCGTCGGAGGGCAGGTCGGTCGTCCACGTCCCCAGGACGCGGTGGTGCATCGCATCCTTTCCCTGGTTCTGTTGCCCGTCGTACGAGTGCGTGAACCATGTGTGGCCGAGGTAGCCGGCACCCAACTGGTGCAGGTCGACCTGCCCGTAAAGCCCGGCCGGAGAGCCAAACGGCTTACCGGTGCGCAGGGTGAACTTCCCGCCTCTGGGCCGGCCCGCGCACCCGAGCCGGTTCACGCCCGATTCGCTGTTGAGGTTGTCGATGACGGCCGCCACCGTACCGATGTCCGCCTGGAACGGCGTGCACGAGGGCGAGTACACGTAGATGACCGGCGGCTCGGGCGCGGTCAGCGAGTGGGCCAGCTTCCCGGTGGCGCACTTGGCCGCACAACCGTCGCCCCAACTGGTCGTGCCGTGCCACCAGCAGTTCGAGTTCCAGGAGGGACACGGGTCGGCGGCGTTGGGCGTGCAGTAGTTGACCGACCCGCAGAACTGGAAGCGACCGGGCAGTTGTAGAAGGTTGCCGGAGCCCACGCCGAAGTTCGGCTTCTCGTACTTCGTCAGCGGAGGAATCCACTGCCACTGCGGGGTCTCCGCCCATCCCATGATCTTCTCGGGGTAGGACCAGTCGGCCGGGTGGCTGGCGTCGTCCAGGGAGGCGCGCAGGAACGGGGTGCGGTTCGCCTTGTAGGTCGGGTTGGCAGGGTTGTTGAACCAGCCCACGCCGTACGGGCCGCCGGTGTTCTGGTAGACCCCGGAGTTGTACCCCCAGACCGCGAGGAACCAGTTCTCGATGTACCGCGGGTCGTTGTTGTTCAGCTGCGAACCGGTCGCCTGGACCTCCTGCCACTTCTGCACCAGGATCTTCAGCCCGGCGGCGATGTTCGCCATGTAGTCGACTGCGATGGCCTGCTGCTGGGAGGAGTTGTACGTCGTCTGCCCGCTGGCCATCCCGTCGGTCACCTGGGAGATGCCGTAGCCGCAGTCCGCCTGGGCGTAGTCGATGATCTTGATGTTCTCGCCGTGCGGGCGGTTGCCGTAGTAGTCGGAGATCAGCGGGTTGCCGGCGTCACCCGGCACCGCGTGCCACGACGCCTGCGCGAGGTTCGTCTCCTGGGCCAGGATCGCCAGCATGAGCTGGGCCGGAACGAGCGGCGAGCCCGCCGGCAGGTTGAACATCACCTGCGGCTTGTAGGTCGGGATTCCCGGGATGGTCCGATCGACGCGCAGCAGGTTGTTCACCGCCAGGTCGACGGCCCACTCGACCTGGTTGGCGCTGGGCTGAAACACCTGGTAGTACGGGTTGTTGCGGGGGATCACACACTTCGGTTGACCCGGATCGGTCGGAACGGTGAGGGCCGCCATCCCCGCAGCCACCGGCCCGGCCATCGCCGTCGCATCCGCCGCCGCCCGGCGCTCGGTGCGGACCAGACCCGACCGGACCGCGCCAGCCTTCGGCGCCTGTACGGTGACCCGCAGCTCACCGGCCCCCGTCGCCCGTCCGGACATCCGCGCGTCATGCTGCTCGGTGATCATGCCCTGCACGACAAGGTGCCCCTCGCGGGAGACCGCAAGCGCCGACCGGCTGCTGGGCAGCAGGACGAGATCCGCGGCCGAGCCCTTCGCCAGGCCGTCGATCTCCCCGATCAGGGCGTTGCGTCCCCCGGAAAGGCCGAGCAACTCCAGTTGCTTGCCCCGGGAGGTGCCGAGGTGGGTCAGCCGGCCCGCCCGATAGCGGTACGCCGCCGACCGCTCCGCCGCGCCGTCGGGCTTGACGGTCAGCAGGTCGACAGCGCCGTCGGCGGTCGCCCGGACGGCGTACGGCTGTCCGCCCGGCGTGGCGAGCCGGGTCAGCCGGCCGCCCTTGCCGACCCGGACCAGTCCGCCGCGGACCACACCGTAGTCACCGTCGGCGGCGGGCGCGGGGGTGGTGAACTGGGCCTTGATCCGCCGGGTCTCGGTGACCCGGCCCGCCGCGGCGTCGACGGTCAGCAGGTCGGTCTCCTGGTGGTCACGACCGATGGCCCGGGTGAGCAGGACCCGGTCCCCGGGACCGCACGCCGGGTTGAAGTAGGCGAGCTGGACGCCACGGACCACCTGGCGGGTCTTGCCGGTCCGCACGTCGACCACGGCGGCGTACGCGCCGGCCAGCATGCGGGCCGGCTTGTTGGTCGCGATCACAGGGGCGTACACCACGGCGGCGTACCGGCCGGAGCCGGTGAGGCAGACGTAACCGGTCCAGCTGCCGACCCCGTTCTGGCCGTCGTTGAGGGTGGCGAGAGTGGACCAGGCGAAGGCGTCCTTCTCCCGGGCCAGGTAGACGTGGAAGCCATTGGTGTCGCCGGCCCCGGCGACCAGCAGGTCTGACGACCTCTGGTAGCCCCGACCGAGCGCGGTGACCGGGTCAGCGATGGACGCCTGGCTGCCGGTGCCCGGCGTCGGGGCGGCCGGCGCGGCGGCGGAGACGGTCTGCGGGGCGACGGCGACCGTCGCGCCCAGTACGAGTGTCGACATCAACGCCCGAAGGCGGGTGGCACGCATGAAGGGGTCCTTCCTGGAGGGCGAGGGAGACCAGGGCGGGGTGACGACTGACATCAGTGCCAGTTGGAACATCCGCCGCTTGCGCCCGCGCCGGTGCTCTCCGGGTCGGGGTCGATGTCCTGCGGGGTCGGGTACAGGTCCGCGTAGCAGATCTTCACCGAGTAGTCCCAGCTGGCCATGACCGTGCGGTACGTCTTGGTCGTCCCGGCCACCAGCGTGAAGTGCGCGCCGGAGCCGTGGCGCTGGATCGCCCCCTTGCCGCCGTACTGCGGCTGCGACCACAGTTGAAGGATCAGGTAATTGAAGTCGCTGGGATCGCGTTGGAAGACGAACTCCCCCCAGGCCGCCTGGCAGCCCCGGGACCGGTAGATGGTGGCGCGTCCATTGACGTCGAGGGAGCCCATGTCGATCTCCCTGACCTTCACCTGGTCGTCCCGGCAGCCCCATTCGCCGGGCCAGTTACCGTTGCACTCCCATCCGCTGCATCCGGGCACCGCCTGGGCAGGCCCCGAGGCGACAGCGGTCGTGGTGACGATGAGGAGAGCGGTCAGGAGTGCGGTCAGCACCGCGTGCAGGCGTGTTCGGCCCATCGACATACCCCCGTGGCATGAGTAGGAAACTGACGGTTACCGTATCGGCACACAGCGACACAGTGACAGGGTTGTATGAAGGTCATGGCTGTGATAGACATCGACTCGCCTGCCGTCCCGGCGGCCGGCGCGCAACGGGGGAGAACGAATTGACGATGCCGACATGACGTCCGGGTCCGACGACGCACAGCCCACGACAAACGACGCACCGGCCGCGACACCCGAGCCACCCGCCCGGTCCCACCGCCGGCTCCTGCTCGCTGCTGCCGGTGGCGTGGTGGCCGCCGCCCTGGCCGGCGTGCTGGCCGCCACCGTGGGGCTCACCGGCCACGACGGCCGGCCCGGCGACGCCGCCCCGGCCGGAGACTCCGCCGCCGCACCACGCCCCGACCTGACGAACGGCCCGAGCACGACGAGCGGCCCCGGCTCGGCACCGTCGGTGACGGCGCCCGCGTCGCGCCCGTCGGACCCCGTCGCCACTCCGGTTCCGGGCCGCTCGTTCAACTTCCAGGGCCGGCCGCCAGTTCCCGGCGTCGACCCCGACGCGATCGTGTCCGAACTGGCCCGACGGTGGCAGCTCACCTTCGTCTTGAGCGACCTGTACGGGGTGGGCACCCGCAGGTCCGGCGGACGACAGAACAAGGAACACGGTCATCGGCAGGCGATCGTCGTCGCCGACCAGGACCACCGACTTCGGACCCTGGTCTGCCGGGCGGGCAACGCCGACGGGGGCCCGCTCAGCGCCGAGGGTTGGCGGTTCCTCGACGACTGCGTGGTGCGGGCCTACCCCGCCGGGGCGAACCGGACCGCCCTCGCGTCGTGGCTGGACGGCCACCTGCCCCGGGGCGGGCCCGCGACGGCGGGCGGCACCGACCTACGGAAGGAGCAGACCGTGATCGGCGACTGCGGGGTGACGCTGGAGTACGGCCCCGGCCTAGTCGCGGTGGAGGTCTACGGGGCCGGCTCACCCGCGCAGCCGGCCCGCGAAAGCGGCGGTCAGCTCAGCTCGTGATGTCCTTGCGGGTGAACCGCCAGAAGGCCAGCGACCAGAACAGCGTGGCGTAGGCGATCGCCGAGATGCAGCCGCGCACCACGTCGTCGGTCTGCACGGGCGTCGACAGGAGCCCCAGCCAGGCGTTGGCGTAGTGGGTGGGCAGGAACGCCCGGATCCCGCCGAGCGCGGTGATCTGGTCCAGGATGCTGGACAGGATCCACAGCAGCACCGCACCGCCGACCGCGCCGAGTGCCGCGTCCGTGACGACCGAGAGCAGGAACGCCAGCCCGGCCACCGCCAGCAGGACGACCGCCAGGTAGCCGAGCACGGCCAGCAGCCGCAGCAGCCCCTCCCCCGGCTCCAACTGGGCCGCCACCTGGCTGCTCAGCGGCTCCCAGCCGTACCGGAGGGTGCCGGCGAGCAGGGCGGTGCCGGCGAGCAGCAGCAGGGCCAGCCCCGAGTACGCGAGCGCGACCACCAGCTTCACCGCGAGCAGCCGGGCCCGGGGCACCGGGACGGCCAGCAGGTAGCGCAGGCTGCCCCAGCTCGCCTCGCTGGCCACCGTGTCGCCGCAGAACAGCGCCACCACCACGACCAGCAGGAACGATGCCGAGACCAGCAGCGCGAAGAGGGTGAAGTTCAGCCCGCCCGAGGTGGCCAGGTCGGACAGGCTGGCGAACTCGCCCCCGCCGTTGCGGTCGTCCTCGCCGGAGTCGAACTGGAACGCGATCAGGATGATCAACGGCAGCAGCACCATGAACCCGAGCGCGAGCTGGGTACGCCGCCGGGACGCCTGCCGGCGGAACTCCGCCGCGAACGGCAGGGTGGCCGAGGGGCGGTAGCCCGCCGCCGCGCCCACCGTGGAGGACGACTGCGCCATCACCGGTCCCCGCTTCCCCGAGAGTTCTCGCCCACCAGGGCGAGGAACGCGTCCTCCAGGCGGCGGCGCGGCACCACCCGGTCCACCCCGATCCCGGCCCGGACCAGTTCGGCCACCACCTCGCTGCGCGCGGTGCCGTTGGTGTCCACCACCAGGTTCCCGTCGGAGTCCGGCAGCACCGTGACCCCGTCGAGCCGGCCCAGCACGTCGCGCGCGGCGGCCGGGTCGGTGACGTCGAGCAGCACGCTCGGCGACTCGCCGACGATGTCCTCGACCGGGCCGGACGCCACGATCCGACCCTTGTTGACCACCACGGCGTGGGTGCAGGTCTGCTCCACCTCGGCGAGCAGGTGGCTGGAGACCAGCACGGCCCGCCCGTCGGTGGCGTAGCGCTGGAGCACCCGGCGCATCTCGGCGATCTGCGGCGGGTCCAGGCCGTCCGTCGGCTCGTCGAGCACCAGCAGCTCGGGCAGGCCGAGCATGGCCTGGGCGATGGCCAGCCGCTGCCGCATGCCGTGGCTGTACTTACGGGTCTTGCGGTGCACCGAGTCGCCGAGCCCGGCGATCTCCAGCGCCTCGTCGAAGTGCGCGTCCGCCCACGGCCGGCCGGTGGCCCGCCAGTACGCCTTGAGGTTGTCCAGGCCGGACAGGTGCGGCAGGAAGCCGGGGCCCTCGACCAGCGACCCGATCCGGGACAGCACCGGCGAGCCGGGCACCAGCCGGCGGCCGAAGACGTAGATCTCCCCGGCGGTCGGCTGGGTCAGCCCCATCAGCACCCGCAGGGTGGTGGTCTTGCCCGCGCCGTTGGGCCCGAGCAGGCCGACGACCTGGCCGGGGTGCACCTCGAAGTCGACGTTCGACACGGCGACGAAGCCGTCGGCGTACTCCTTGCGGAGCTGCCGGACGGCCAGCGGGACGCCCGCGTACTCGGGGTGGACCGAGCTGTCCTGGCGGCGGTGCCGGCGGCGGGCCAGCAGGACGACCGCGACGAGCCCGACGGCGATCGCGGCCAGCAGCCCGGCGAGCACCCAGCGCCAGACGACAGCCGTGGTGGGGATCGGCTCGCCGGCCACGGTGGGCAGCACGACCGGGCCGTCGCCGGCCGCCACGGTGTAGACGGTCGGCGCGACCGGCGTGGTGTACGCCTGGTCGGTGGTGGCCACCGTGATCCGCAGCCGGTGCCCGGCCTCGATCCGGCGGACGATCGCCGGCAGCGTCACGGTGACCGGCGTCGCGGCACCGACCTCCGTCGGCAGCCCGGCGAGCCGGACCGGGGCGACCAGCCCGTTCGGCAGGGTCGCCGCGCCGGTCGGGTCGACGTCGTAGAGCTTGACGAACAGCACCGCCTCGCCGGTGGGCGACGCCGCCCGGATCGAGACCGTCGGCGCGCCGGCCACGTCCACCGCCTCGGCCAGCGGCTCCGACTCGAACCGGGCGTGCTGGCCGGGGACGTCGCCGGCCACCCCGTCCAGCAGCGAGCCGAGCGCGCCGGCGAACGGCACCGACGAGATGGCCGCCGGGTTGCCGTTCGGCGGGTTCGCGACGGGCTGGGCCGGGCCGGTCACCGCGACCTCGCGGCGTCCGTCGCCGGCCAGGCCGGGGTAGTCGGCGGTGCGGAAACCGGTGGCGACCAGGCCGCGGTCGAGGGCGTCGAAGCCGGCGATCCGGGAGTACGTGAAGTCGTCGCCCGGGGCCGACCCCTCGCCCTTGACGTAGTGGTCGAGCCACTGGACGGTCAGGTACTTCACCCGGTCGGAGTCGTTGCGCGGCCCCGCGCCGCCGTCGTGGCCGCCGGTGTACCAGGCGACCCGGACCGGGGTGCCGTTCGCCGCGATGCCGCGCGCGTTGGCGTCCGCCTCGGCGATCGGGAAGAGGCTGTCCGCCTCCCCCTGCACCAACAGGGTCGGCGCCTTGATCTTGTCCAGCACCGGGGCCGGGCTGGACCGGCGCAGCAGCTCCACGTCGGCCGGTTCGGCCCGCCCGGTGGTGGCGATCCGCAGGTACGCGGCGCAGACGTCGGCGGCGAACCGGCCGCAGGCCGGGTCCGCCGCGCCCGCCGGGGTGCGCCCGGAGCCGGTGCCCGGCCCCGAGCCCGGGGCCGGGCTGGGCGGCCCGGCCGAGGCGGGGGCGCCCTCCGGCTCGGCGGCCGAGGTGCCGGAGAGCCCGGCGGGGCCGGAGCCGGCGTTGCCGCCGCCGCCGAAGAAGATCCCGGCCCAGCCCTTCTTGAACACGCCGGAGGTGGCGTCCCTGCCGGTGCTCTCCGGCAGGAACGCGCGGGACAGGTCGTTCCAGGTGATCATGGGGACGATCGCGTCGACCCGCCGGTCCTGGGCGGCCAGCAGCAGGGCCAGGCCGCCGCCGTACGAGCCGCCCACCACGCCGACCCGGGGGTCGCCGGGGGCGTCGGTGCGCACCTCCGGTCGGGCGGCCAGCCAGTCCAGCAGGCGCTCACCGTCCCGCACCTCGTGGTCGGGGCTGTCCAGGTGGATCTGGCCGCCGCTGCGGCCGAAGCCCCGGGCGGTCCAGGCGAGCACGGCGTACCCCTGGGCGGCCAGGTCCTCGGCGTCGGCCCGGACCGACTCCTTCGTGCCGCCGAAGCCGTGCGCGAGCAGCACCGCGGGCACCTTGCGGCCGGCCGACGCGTCGTCCGGCAGGTAGAACGTGGTGTCCAGGTCCACCGGCTCGTCGCCTGCCGGCCCGGACCGGACGGTGACCAGCGCGGTCTCGGTGCGGAAGCCGGCCTCGTCGGGCCGGGTCGCCCACACCACGGCGGCGGCCACCAGCACGGCCGCCGCCGACCCGGCGACGATCCGGCGGCGGCGGGTGCCCAGGGCCCGTCGGACCGGCGCGACCGGCAACGGCGATCTCATGGGGCACAACGGTACGGGGCAATTCCTGAGCGTTGGCTGAGATCCTCCGTACGTCCGTCCGGTGAGGCCGATCGGCGGCCGGATCGGATCGACCGCGCAGGGTACGGCGCGGCCCAGTGAGATGAATTCGGATCACGTGAATTCCGATGTTCCTCCCAAAATCACATCCGATCCATCCATGTCAACCGAACCGTCGACACCAAGAGTGCAACCGGACCACACAGGGTGTGACATCGCTCGAAGTGACGCAGAACTGACCGACCGGCGGCTCTGCCGGCCCTGCCTGGTCGGTTAGTTTTCCGGTCCGGTGAGCGGGACTGCATCGGCGACCCCCGACACCTGCCCGTCCCCGCCGTCGCCGGAGGAGCCATCCATGACCGTCCCTGCGGAGCGGGTCCCTCGACGGCCCGCCCTCCCGGGTCGCGTGCTGCCGCTGCTGCTCGTCGTGGCACTGCTCGTGCCGGTGGCGTTCCTCTTCGCCCAACAACGGCGGCTCACCGACGACGCCCGGGGGCTGGCGGTCCGTGAGCGGATGGGCGTGGAGTACCTGCGGGCCCTCGGCCCCGTCACCCTGGCCCTGGTCGACGCCCAGTCAGCCGCCGTCGCCGGGCGGACCGCGTCCCGCGAGGCGCTGAACCGGGCGGTGCAGGATGCCGCCTCGCTGGACACCCGCATCGGCGACCAGCTACGCACCCACGACCGGTGGACCGGCCTACGGGCCAAGCTGGGGACGCTGCCCGACCGGACGCTGACCGATCCGGAGGCGGCCTTCGTCGCATACGGCGAGGTCACCGACCTGCTGCTGGCCCTGCACCGCAAGGTGCGGGAGGGTTCCGGGCTGATGCGGGACCCGCAGTCGGACTCGTTCTTCCTCCAGGACGCCGTCAGCGAGGAGCTGCCCGAGGCGCTCGTGACCGCCGGCCGCCTCACCGACCTGGCCACCCTCGCCGCCCGCCGCCCCGCCGCCGAGCGGATCCGCACCGGGCCCGAGCTGGCCGGCCTGCGGGTGGCCGCCCTCACTCCCGCCACCGACCTGGTCGCCGACCTGCGCGCGGCGGTCGACAGCACGGAGAGCACCAAACTCGGCGCCAACGTGCTCACCCCGCTCGACAACTACCAGCGGGCCGTCGAGCGGCTCGCCGCGCTCTCCGCCCCGACCGGCCAGACCGGCACCGAGGATGCCCCGGGGCTGGGCGGGCTGACCGAACTCACCGCCGCCCGGAACAACGCGCAGAGCGCCGCCAGGCAGCTCCAGCCGGTCATCCTCGACGAGCTGGACGTGCTGCTGCGGGAACGGATCGACGGGATCGACCGGGAGCGGTGGCTGGCCGGGGCGGCTCTCGGGGCGGCCGTCCTGCTGGTCGCCGCGCTCGGGGCGATGCTGCTCGCCGCGTACCGTCGCGCCCGCCGGCGGGCCGTCGGGGAGCACCGGGCCGACGAGAACGCCGGCGCGTCGCCGGGCGGCACGGGCTGGGAGCCGCCGGGCGAGCCCCGGGGACCCGCCCCGCTCGGCACGCTCGCCCCGGCCGAGCCCCGGACGCTCCAGCCGGCAGGGCGAGGGCACGCCGCCGGCACCGGACGGTGGGGGCCCTTCGATGCTGCTCGGTAGGCTCCGCATCCGGGGCAAGCTCGCCCTGCTGGTGATCATCCCGCTGCTCAGCATGGTCGGGCTCGCCGTGCCGGTGGTGCTCGACCGGATCGCCGCCGCCGGGCGGGCCGCGGACACCGCCGAGAGCGTCCGGGTGGCCAGCCGGGTCGGCACGCTGGTGCAGGACATCCAGCAGGAGCGCCTGCTCTCGGTCGGGCTGCTGCTCGGCCGGGTCACCCGCACCGAGCTGATCCAGGCGTCGGCCGCCGTGGACGACCGGGTCGCCGACCTGCGCGCCGAGCTGGGCGACCAGCTCCCCGCCCGGGTCGCCGGCGCCCTGGACGGGGTACGACGACTGGCCGACCTGCGTACCGCCGTGCTGGCCGGCCGGGCCACCCCCACGCAGGTCATGGAGATCTTCGGCCCGGTCTCCATGACGCTGATCGAGTCGCTGCGGCTGCCCTGGCAGGTCGACACCACCACCACGATCGGCCAGCAGGTGCTGGCCCTGGACGCCCTGCTGCGCGCCGACGAGTGGATCGGGGCGTGCGCCACCCTGATCGTCCTGGTCCGGGCCACCGGCGACCCGCAGGTCTCCGCCAGCTACCTCGCCTGCATGGCCAAGCTGAACGTGAACAACGAGCGGTTCCGCAGCCTGATCACCCCGGAGCAGCGCCAGCTGGCCCTGCTCGACGACGCGGCGGTGGCCGCCCGGACCAGCCCGGCGTTCCTCGCCCACAGCGTGCGGGACCCCGTCGCCGCGATCTCGATGATCCCGCTGGACACGCTCTTCCCGTCGGTCCGCTCGATGATCACCCTCGGCCAGTTCGTCGAGAAGAAGATCATCGCGGACGTCACCACGCAGGTACGGGCCGACGAGCAGCGGGCGCTCGTCGCCGCCTGGCTGGTCGGCGACGCGGCGTTCGTCATCCTGCTGGTCGTGGTGCTGCTCAGCGTGGCGGTGGCCCGGACGGTGGCCCGCCCGCTGACCCGGCTCACCCACAGCGCCGATCGGGTCGCCCGAGCCGCCGAGGCCGAACTGGTCCGGATCGCCGACGACGAGATCGAGAGCGTCCCGCCGATCCGCCTCGATCCGGTCGACGTCCGGGGGCGGGACGAGGTCGGTGAACTGGCCCGCGCGTTCGAGCGGGTGCAGACCACCGCGGCGCGGCTGGTGGAGCGGCAGGTCGCCGGGCGGCGCAACGTGGCGCAGATGTTCGGGCACGTGGGACGCCGCACACAGAACCTGGTGGGCCGGCAGCTCGCGCTCATCGACCAGCTGGAACGGCAGGAGACCGACCCGTCCCGGCTGGAGCACCTGTACCGCCTCGACCACGTCTCCAGCCGGCTGCGCCGCAACGCCGGCAGCCTCGTCGTGCTCTCCGGGTCGGCCGACGCCGACGGGCACGTCGCCCCGGTGCCGCTGGCCGACGCGGTGCGCCTCGCCCTCGGCGAGATCGAGGACTACACCCGGGTCGACGTGCAGATCCCGCCCGGAGTGTCCGCGGCACCGGCGATCGTCGGCGACCTGGTGCTGGCGGCGGCGGAGCTGATGGAGAACGCCACCGTCTTCTCCCCGCCGCACACCCGGGTGACGGTCACCGCCGCGCCGACCGAGGGCGGGGTCCGGCTGTCGGTGGTGGACCGGGGCATCGGGATGACCGAGGAGCGGCTGGCCGAGGCGAACGCCCGGTTCACCCGCCGGGAGCGGCTCGACCTCGCCCCGACCGAGGTGCTCGGCCTGTTCGTGGTGGGCCGGCTGGCCCGCCGGCACGGCTGGACCGTGGATCTCGTCCCGACCGCTGTCGGCGGGGTCACCGCCCGGCTGGAGATCCCGTCGGCGCTGCTGGTCGTCCCGCCGGCCGACCGGGCGGGGGCCAACATGGCCCGGGCGTCGGTGCCGGACCGGGACCGACGGACCAGCCCCGCCCGGCCGGAGCCGATCGGCCCCAGGCGCCCCCTGGCCGCCGTCGCCGCGTCGCCCCACCCGACGGTCGGGGCCGACCCGCTCGACCCGACGGCGTCGCCCGGGTTCGACCCCGGGCTGCTCAGCCGGGCCACCCGGTCCATGGAGTCCGGACAGTCCTGGAACGCCTTCGGGGCCGGCGTCGGGGCCTTGACCGCCGGGGCCGCCGGGGCCGCCGGGCCGGACCGGACCGGGGCTCCCGCCGCCGGCCCGCCGCCACCCGTGATCACCCCGCCGACCGCCGACGTCACGCCGGTCGTGTCCGGTGCCGCCGCTCCCCCGGCGGCCTCCGGCGCGGCCCGGCCGCCCCGTGACGGCGCGGCGGTCGGCGGGGCCGGCCCCGCCGGAGCGCCGCCGCTGCCCGTGCGGACCCGGGGCACATCCTTCCCCGCCGGGCCGCTGTTCGGCAGGCCCAGCGACCGGACCGGGCCACCGGCCGGGCCGCAGACTGGGCCACCGGCCGGGCCGCAGACCGGGCCCCCGCCCCGGGCGGGAGCGGGCGCCGGGTCGGCCCCGCTGGTCGCCGGGCCGGGTGGGTCGGTGGCCGGTGCCCTGCGCGGCGGCTCGGGCATCCGGCAGCGTGTCCCCGGGGCGAGCCTGCCCCGCACCGGGCCGGCGGCCGGCCCGGTGGACGCGTCCACCGCCGATCCGGCCGCCGCCCGCGCCCTGGTCGAGGAGTTCGAGGCCGGGGTACGCCGGGCGGGGCTGCAGACCCCGACCGGCGACCCGGCCGCGGCGGACGCGCCGCCGGTTTCGCCCCGGCTGAGCCGGCGGGTCCCCGGCGCCAACCTGACCGTCTCGCCGCCCCGACCCCTGCCGGTCTCCGACCCCGGCGACCCGGCCGAGGTGCGGGACCTGATCAACCAGTTCGAGGCGGGCGTCGCCCGTGCTCTGCGCGAAGTCTGTCCAGCCCGCCGTCATGAAGAGGGATCAACACGGTGACCAGCCCGTTCCTGCACGACAACGTCGAGCACCAGAACCACCCCGACGCCGGGGACCTCAGCCCCGAGGCACGGACGTTCAACTGGCTGCTGGACTCCTTCACCTCCAGCACCGCCGGGGTGATGGAGGCGATCGCGGTCTCCTCCGACGGGCTGCTGATGGCCATGTCGGCGATCAAGGACCGGTCGAACGCCGAACGCCTCGCCGCCGTGGTCTCCGGCATGACGAGCCTCGCCGGCGGCGCGGCGAGCTGGTACGCCCTCGGCGGGCTGAACCGGGTGATCGTCGACATGACCGACGGCTACCTGTTGATCAGCGCGATCAGCAGCGGATCCGTGCTCGGGGTGGTCGCCGACCGGTCGGCGAACCTCGGCACCGTGGCGTACGAGATGACCCTCTTCGCCGGGCGGGCCGGCGGCGCCCTCACCCCACGACTGATCGTCGAGCTGAAGAACGCCGTCCAGCAGTGAGTTCGGACGCCGCCGGCACCGGGCCGGATCCGGAACCCACGGTCCGGATCCGGCCCTACCTGCGGGCGTCGTCCCCGGGCGGCGACGGCGGGCCGGGCGGCGTCCCTGGCGCGCCGCCCGGCCCCGGGCCGGAGCGGCCGGCCGGTCCGCGCCCGTTCGTGCTGACCGCCGGCCGGGTGGCCGGGGCGGACCCGGCGATCGGACTGGAGACCCAGGTGACCGCCCGGGTGGAGGCCGGCGGGTGGCACGCCGCACCCGCGTCCCGGCTCGCCCCGGAGCTCCAGGCGATCATCGCGCTCTGCGGCGAGCCGATCTCGGTCGCCGAGATCTCGGCCCGGACCCGCATGCACTTCGGCGTCACCCGGGTCCTGGTCGGCGACCTGCGGGGCGCCGGCCACCTCGACGTGCACGTCGGCACGGCCGAGGACGCCCTTGACCCCGACATCATTTTGCGAGTGATTGATGGACTCCGTGCGATCTCCTGAATGGCCGGCGGCCCCGCTCGGCGGGCTCGCCGCCAACAGCGCCACCACCCGCTACGGCACTCCGGCGGGCACCGCGCCGGCCACCGGACGGGCCACCCCGTCGGACCCGCCCCCGACAGCTCCACCGTCGCCGTACCGGCCGCCGGCCGGGCCGCAGCACGCCGCGCCGGACCGCGGTCCCAGCCGGGTCGCCCCACCGATCCCGGTCAAGATCCTCATTGCCGGCGGGTTCGGGGTCGGCAAGACCACCACGGTCGGGGCCATCTCCGAGATCACGCCGCTGACCACCGAGGCGGAGATGACCAGCGTCGGGATCGGCGTCGACGACCCGGGCGGGCGGTCCGGCAAGACCACCACCACGGTGGCGATGGACTTCGGCTGCGTGACCATCGACCGCAGCCTCAAGCTCTACCTCTTCGGCACCCCCGGCCAGGCCCGGTTCGGATTCATGTGGGACGACCTGGCCCGGGGAGCGCTGGGCGCGCTGGTCGTGGTGGACAGCACCCGGCTGGACGACTGCTATCCGGCGATCGACTTCTTCGAGCGGTCCGGGCTGCCGTTCGTGGTCGGGGTGAACGCCTTCGACGGCCGGCTGGCCCTGGACCTCACCTCGATCCGGTGGGCCCTGGCCATCGGCGACCAGGTGCCCCTGATCCGGTTCGACGCCCGGGACCGGCTCTCGGTGCGGGACGCCCTGCTGGTCGTCCTGGACCGGGCGCTGGACCGGGCCACCCGGGAGGGCCGGGACTGAACGAGCCCTGCCTCGGGATCCGATTCACCGGAAGGGGTGGCGACATGAGAGGCGACCTGGACGAGACACTCGCCCGGCTGGCCCGGCGCGAGGAGGCACTCCGGCGGCGGGGCGCCGAGCCGGCCGAGGAGCCCGACCGGAAGACGGCAGCCCCGTCCGCCGCCGACCCCGCCGGGGTGCCGTCGGGAAGCGACGCCGGGCGGGGCCGGCCGGGTGGGGCAACCGCCCCGAGCCGGCCGGCGAGCGACCCCGTCCCGGTCCCCCCGGAGGGCGGTGACGTCGGCCCGAGCGGGACGGCGACCGGCACCCCGCCGGACCGGTCGGGCGGGGACGCAAACCGGCTGGCCGGTTCGCCGGGCCGGGCAAGGGTCCTCCGCGCCCTGCCGGGCGGCCCAACGGGCGGCACGGCAGGCGGCCCAACGGGCGGCACGACGGGCGGCACGACGGGCGGCACGACGGGCGGCACGACGGGCGGCACGACGGGCGGCACGACGGGCGGCACGACGGGCGGCACGGCAGGGGCTGCCTGCGGCACGACGGCCGCCTCCGTCGGGCGGGACCCGGTGGCGGAGGTCGCCGAGGCGGTCGCCCGGGTGGTGGCGACGCATCCCGGCGTGACGGTCACGGTCCGGGTGGAGCACGACGGGCAGGCGTACCCGCTGCGGGTCGGCTGGTCGGGCGGGCAGGTGACGGTCGGCGCGGAGGCGGCCACCGTCCCGCCGCCGGTCTGGCCGCTGTCGGTCAGGACCGTGCCGGCCTGGGTGCCCGAACCTGACCGGCTCACGGCGGACCCGGCGGCCCGGCTTGCGGAGCTGATCCGGCGCGACCAGTCCCTGCCCGGCGACCCCGACGACCGCCCCTGATTCCACCGCACTGAACCCCACCGCTCTCCTCCGACGGCCGACACCGACCGGCGACGAACGTGTGGGCGACGGCCTGGGGCGGCCCGGCCCCCGCCCGGCGACGCTTGTGCGGGGTCTTCCTTTTCCCGGCGGCTACCCTCGGGCGATGGCCGCACCCGACCTGACCCTCACCGCCAGCCTGCGCCCCGCCGCGCTGGACGCCCGGCGCGGCGTTGTCCGGCTGCACCCGGAGGTGCTGACCGCACTGGCGCTGCGGCCCGGCGACCCGGTCCGGCTGGCCGGGCGGCGGGTGACCGCCGGCATCGTCGCCCCGGCCGGGCCGGCCGCGAGCACCGCCCTGCTCTACGCCGACGATCTGCTGCTGGGCAACCTCGGCATCCGCGACGGCGGGCAGGTGACGGTGAGCCGGGTGCCGGTGGTCCCCGCCCGCCGGGTGACCCTGGCCGGGCCGGTCCAGGTGGTCGCCGCCGTCTCCCCGGAGATGCTACGGCTCGCCCTGCTCGGCAAGGTGGTGACCGCCGGGGACGACGTCTCCCTGCTGCCCCAGGACGTGCTGCCGGACGCCTCCGTGCGGACCCTCGTCGAGGCAGCCCGGCGCAGCCTCTCCAGCACGGTCGGGTACGCCTGGACCAGCACCCTGCTCACCGTGACCGCCGCCGAGCCGGGCTTCGGGGCGCTGGTCACCATGGACACGGTGGTCGGCTGGGAGCACGGCCAGACCACCCGGACCGGCGGTCGGCCCGGCGCGGCCCGGCCCGGCACCGGGCCGGACGGCGGTACGGCCGACCGCGCCGGACGGACCGACGCCTCGGCCGACCGGGTCGCCGGGACCGACGAGCCGGCCGACGACGCGGGCGGGGCCGACGACGCACCCGGTGTGGACGAGCTGCCCGGGCTGCGGGCCCAGGCCGAGGAGTTGACCGAGCTGCTCGACCTCGGGTTCCACCACCGGGAGGTGCTGGGCCGGCTGAGCACCGCCGTGTCGCTCGGGGTGCTGATCGCCGGCCCCGCCGGGTCGGGCAAGTCCGCGCTGGTCCGGGCCGTCGCCGCCCGGGTGGGCGCGACCGTCCGCCCGCTCTGGGCCCCCGAGCTGGCGGCGCTCACCAACGACGCGGCGGCGCGACGGCTGCGCGCCACCGCCGACGAGGTACGCGGAAACGGCCCGGCCGTGCTGCTGGTCACCGACGTGGAGGCGCTCGCCCCCGCCGAGAACCCCGGGCCGCTGTCCACCGTCTTCCGGCAGTTGCTCGCCGAGACCGTTCGGGCCGGGACGGCGGTGGTCTGCACGACCAGCCGCCCCGAGGCGGTCGACCCCGCGCTGCGCGCGCCGGACCTGCTCTCGCTGCGGATCACCGTCCCCCTGCCCGACCAGGCACTGCGCCGGGAGCAGCTCACCGTGCTGACCCGACAGGTGCCGCTGGCCGGGGACGTCCGGCTCGACGAGGTCGCCGGGCGTACCCCGGGGTTCGTCGCCGCCGACCTGGCCGCGCTGGTCCGCGAGGCCGGGGTACGGGCGGCTCTGCGGCAGAAATCGGCCGAGTCGCCGACGGTGGCGATGACCGACTTCACCGCCGCCCTGGAGGTGGTCCGGCCGACCACGATGGCCGGCTCCACCCTGGAGCTCGCCAACGTCACCCTCGACGACGTGGGGGACATGGTCGAGGTCAAGGAGACGCTGACCGAGTCGGTGCTCTGGCCGCTGACCTACCCGGACACCTTCGCCCGGCTCGGGGTGCAGCCGCCGCGCGGGGTGCTGCTCTACGGGCCGCCCGGCTGCGGCAAGACGTACCTGGTCACGGCGCTGGCCGGGTCGGGCCGGGCGAACGTGCTCTCGGTGAAGGGCGCGGAGCTGCTGTCGAAGTGGGTCGGCGAGAGCGAGCGGGCGGTCCGGGAGCTGTTCCGCCGAGCCCGGGAGGCCGCCCCGACGTTGGTGTTCCTCGACGAGGTGGACGCGCTCGCCCCGGTGCGCGGGCAGGCCAGCGACGGGGGCACCACCGACCGGGTGGTCGCCGCCCTGCTCACCGAGCTGGACGGGGTGGAGTCGCTGCGCAACGTGGTGGTGGTCGGTGCGACCAACCGCCCCGACCTGGTGGACCCGGCCCTGCTGCGGCCCGGCCGGCTGGAGCGGCTGGTGTACGTGCCCCCGCCGGACGGGGCGGCCCGGACGGAGATCCTGCGCGCCGCCGCCCGCAACGTCCCGCTGGCCGACGACGTCGACCTAGCCGCGCTCGCCGACGGCCTGGACGGCTTCTCGGCCGCCGACTGCGCGGCGCTGGTCCGGGAGGCCGCGCTCGCCGCGATGCGGGAGTCGCTGACCGCGTCGACGGTCACCGCCGGGCACGTCGAGTCCGCGCGGCGGCGGGTCCGGCCGTCCCTGGACCCCGGCCAGGTCGCCTGGCTGGCGGCGTACGCGGAGGGCCGGGCGGCGCGCTGAGGACGGGCCGGCGCGGCGGCGATCGGCCGGTCGCGGCCGGGTCGGTCCGCCGCGCGATCGGCCGGTCGGGCCCGGGTGGTCAGTCCGTCGGCAGCAGCGGGCCCGGGTGGTCAGTCCGTCGGCAGCAGCGGGCCGAGGGGGCCGAGGTCCAGGTTCAGGTCCTCGGGGGCCAGGCCGAAGTACTCCCGCAACCCGGTCATCTGTTCCTCGAGCGCCATGAGCGTGACGCCGATCCGCTCCACCTGTTCGCCGGTGAGGTCGCCCACCTCGACCCGGCGCAGCGCCTGGCGTTCCATGAGCTGTCGCAGCAACTCGATCACGGTGAGCACGAGGCTGGCCAGCCCCCGCTCGACGGAGTCCGGGTCCACGGCGAGCCGCCGATTCAGCGGCGTCACCCGGGGCGCCCGCCATTGCGGCTCGTCGAGGGCGGCGTCGTCGAGGGCGGCGGCCAGCTCCCTCGCCTCCTCCCACCGGACGATGCCGCCCGGCCCGGCCGTGCCGTCCCGCCGGGCTCCGGCGTCCCGACCGGGGTCGGTCCCGGTCATTCCGCCGCCCCGTCGGCCAGGCCGGACGGGTACGGCCCCGCTGTCACAGGCGGTTCCGGCGGGACGAGCGCGCCGATCGAGGCGACCAGCGCCCGCAGAGAGATCCGCACCAGATCGACGTCGGCGATGGCGATGGTGATGTCCCCGGAGACCACCACGCCCCGGGCGAGCACCCGGTCGAGCACGTCCACCAGCGCCACCGACCGGTACGCCAGCGGGTCGTCCGCGCTGCTCGGCGGGAGGTCGGTGGTCACCATGCCGGCCCCTTGACGGTCAGCGCCGGCTCCGGCGGGCGGTCCTCGGCGAAGGAGTACGCCGGCCAGGGGCCCGTGAGCTCCAGGCGCACCTCGGGGTGCCGGCCGGCCAGCGCGGCGACCAGGCCGGTGAACCCGCCGAGGGTGGGGACGTCCACCAGGTACGCCCCGTTGAGCACCATCGCGGTGGGCGCACCGGAGAGTCGGCGGTCCTGCGGGGCGTGCCGGCGGGCGGCCACGGCGTACCCGGCGAGGGCGTCGTGCACGGCCGCGGCGGCCTCGGCGGCGGCCCGCTGCCCCTCGTCCCGGGCCGTCAGCTCGGACCGGCGTCGCCGCAGGTACGCGGCCCCGGCCCCCTCGGGCGTGGCCCCGCCGCCCGCGGCGGCGCGGGCGGTGGCGCCCGGCACGGCGTACCCCTTGACGCCCCACTCGGCGCGGCCGGTGAGCCGGTCGAGGGTGGCCGCCAGCTCGGCCCGGCGTTCGGCGAGCAGCCGGGCGACGCCCCGCTCGTCGCGGTAGACGGTGGCGAGCCGGGTCGGCACCACCGCGCCGGCCCGGGACAGCGCGGCCACCACCTCGTGGTGCGCGCGCGCGGCCCGCTCCAGCCAGGTCAGGTCCTCCAGGTTGCGGCGCAGCGCCTCCTCGCCGTACTCGGCCGGCGGCGCGGTGCTCACCACGGCGACCAGGCCGGCGGCCGGCACGGCCCGCAGCGGCCCGCCGTCCATCCCGGTGACGGCGGCCAGCGTGGCCGGGTCGGCCTCGCGGGCCACCCCGTGCAGCCAGTACCCGGCGGGCCCCGGGTCACCCGGAACGGGCTCAGCGCTCATCGCGGTCCTCCCCCAGCACGGCGGCCCGCCGGGCCACCCGGGGCCGCCGTTCGGCCTCGACCTCCTCGGGGTCCCGGGGGCCCGGCTCCACCGGCGGGCGGGCCCGCGAGCTGAGCCACGGGTCGTGCTCCCACCAGTCGATGCCGATCTGCCGCGCGGTGTCGACCGACGCGATGACCAGGCGCAGCTTCAGCGTCAGCAGCTCGATGTCGAGCAGGCTCACCCGGATGTCGCCGGCAATCACGATGCCCCGGTCGAGCACCCGTTCGAGGATGTCGCCGAGGTTCGCCGGCTCGTGGCCGGCCGGCAGCACCTGGCCGGAGTTCTGCACCACCGACGGACTGGTCATCTCAGCCCACCTCGCCCTTCCCGCGCTGGTAGCGGCGCACCCGCCGGTACCCGAGCAGCTCCCCGTCGACGTCGATGTCGATCTCGTACAGGCCGAGCAGGTCGGTGGAGGCGGGAATCCGGTGGTCCTCGACCACCTCCACCCCCACCCGCCAGCCCTCGTCCGTGGACTCCAGCGAGACGACGCCCTGCGGCTCCCGGCCGGCGAGGGTGGTGATCAGGCGCAGGCCCTCGCGCGCCGCCTCGGCCGCCGGCAGCGGGTCGCGGTACTCCTCGTCGTCGTACCGGTCGTCGTCGCGTTCCCCCGGCCGCCCGTCCGCCGGTGCGCCGACGTCCCGGATCCGTCCCTGGGTCATTCCGCTCACCTCCCTGTCACCGCTTCTGCCCGCCGTTGCCGGCCCGCCGCCGCGCGCCGCCGTCGGCCCGCCTCGTCCCGCGCCCGCCCGTCGGCGTCAGCCGGTCGAGGACCCGCTGCTGGCCCCGGTCCCGCTCCTGCTCCGTGATGTCGCCGGCCGCCGCCGCCCGGTCGAGTTCCTCCAGCTCCCGGCGCACGTTCGCCGGGTTGTGCTGCTGGGACTCGGCCTCCCGGGCGATCACCTTCACCACCGCCGTCAGCCCCCGCACCGGCGCGTACGGCAGGGTCAGCAGCGCCCAGAGGATGTCCACCGGTCACCCCGCCAGCTGGTGCTCGGCGACGAAGTCGTACGGGGCGTGCGGGCCGAGCAGCCGCATCCGGAGCAGGTCCCGGCGCTGCCCGGCGTACGCCTCCAGCGCGTCCACGAACTCGTCCGCCCGCGCGGAGTCCACCAGGAACGCCAGGTTCACCGCGTCCAGCTCACTGCTCGGCGGACGGGCCGCGCTGTCCACCACGAGCGACGTCACGGCGTCCAGGACGTGCCGGTTCTCCGCCTCCCGCCGCAGCTCCACCGCCTGGCTGACGATCTCGCCGAGCCGGATCCGCTGCGGCCGGGTCGCCACCTCCGGCTGCCCGCGTACCTGCCGAGCCAGATCGGCAGCCTCCGGGTCGGCGGCGAGCAGCTCCCCGAGCAGCGGCTGCTCGTGGTAACGGCCGTGCACCATGTACTCGATCCGGTCCTCGAGCCCGTCGAGGGCCGCCGCGAACCGGTCGTGGTGGGCGGTGAGCAGCTCGGTCACCGCGGCCGGGCCGGTGACCACGGTGCCGAAGCGCACCGGCAGCACCGGCGCCACCGCCGCCGTCCCGTCCAGCAGTTCCTGGTACGCGGTCAGGTCGGCCGGCCGGCCCAGCGGCTCCCCCAGCCCCACCTCGCTGACCAGCGCGGCCAGCTCGCCGTGCCGAATCGCCGCGACCTCGCCCGGCGGGTCGCCGACCCCGGCGGCGTCCGGGGTCGGCTCCACGTCGGACGGCACGATGCCGTAGACGAACAGTCCCGTCCCGTCGGCCACGTCACCGCCCCCCGTTCCCCCGGTGTGCTCGCCGGGCCGCCTCCCCGACGCCGCCGGTCGCGCCGCCCCGCTCCCGGGCGGTTCCACCAAGTTCTCGGGCGGTTCCGCCGGCCGCGTCGCCGGGGCCGGCGGTAAGCCCCGCACGGCTTCGGTGACGTTCCCGGCCAGGCCGGCGAGCCCGGCGCCCTCGGCGGGGGAGATGTCCAGCCGGTCCACCATCTCGGCGTAGCGCAGGTACGTCTCGATGCTCGCCACCACCACCCGGGCGTTGATCTCCAGCAGCGGGATGCCGAGCACTCCGACGGCGACCTGGGCGTCGATCACCACGCCCTTGTCGAGCACGGTCTCCACCACGTCGGCCAGTCCCCCGACCGCGCCGCCGGCCTGCTCCAGCGCGCCGCCGCCCCCGGCGCCTCCCGTGGCGACCGTCACTCGCCCTGCTCCTGTCGCCGGCGTCGGACCACGGGTCGCCAGGGCGGCTCCGGGCGGCGGCGGGCCGCCGGGCGGGGACGTTCCGGCTCCTCCCGGGGCTCCGGTTCCTCCCGGGGCTCTCGGCGGCGGGGACGTTCCGGCTCCTCGCGGGGCTGCGGGCGGCGGGCCCGCTCCGGCTGGCGGCGGCGCGGCGGCTCCTCCTCCTCTTCCGCTTCCTCCTCGTCGTACTCCTCGTCCGCGTACTCGTCGTACTCCTCGTCGCGGGGGCGGGGGCGGGGGCGTTGCTTCCCCTCCTCGCGCTGCTCGCGCTCCTCGCGCTCCTCGCGAAGGGCGGTCTCGTGGTCCCGCACCACCTCCGAGTCCTCGATCTCGCCGCGCCAGCCCTGCACGGAATCCGGGTCGAGGACCGTCTGCGTCATCACGTGCCGGACGAAGTGCTTCAGCTCCAGCCGCACCCGCCGGCCCTGGGCCCGCCAGAGGTTGCCGGTGTGCTCGAAGAAGCCCTGCGGGTGGTACTCCAGAACGACCAGGATGCGGGTCAGGTCGGGGGTCAGCTCGTGGAAGCTGACGGTGCCGTCCACCGAGCCCTTCTCGCCCTTCGAGCGCCAGTGGATCAGCCGATCCGGGATCTGCCGGACGATGGTCGATTCCCAGGTCCGGTGCGACCAGAGCACCTGCGCCTTCCAGGTCAGCTTCTCGTCGCCGCCCGTGTCGACGGTCTCGACCTTCTTCATGAAGCTCGGGAAGTCGCCGAACTGCGTCCACTGGTCGTACGCGACCCGGATCGGCACGCCCACCTCGATCGACTCGACGATGTTGGTGACCTTGAGCTTCTTCGAGCCGCCCTTGCCGCCTCCCTTGCCGCCTCTGCCGAGGGCCGACATCAATTTCTCCTTACCGCCGGCGAGGCCGGCATGGAACATGGCCTTCACCGGGGTCTTGCCCTCGGCGAGCTTCTGGGTGCCCGTGGCCGCGGCGATCAGGCCAGGGCCGCCGCCCTGCTGGGCGTACTCGCTGAGCCGCCCGGTCGCGCCGGTGACCTTCTCCGTCACCGCCGTCACCACGCGCTCACCGATCGCCGAGGCGAGGTTGCCCAGCGCGCCGCCGAGCTGGTCGCAGGCCCTGCTGGCGAGGCCACCGGGCTTCATGTTCTCGGCCATGGTCACCGTCCCCGCCGGCTGCCGGCGTCCTCGGTTCCGGGCTTCGACCCGTCCCCCTGACCTTGGCCCTGACCTTGGCCCTGGCCCTGATCCTGGCCCTGGTCCTGGCCCTGGCCTTGGCCTTGGCCCTGGCCCGACTCTTCGCGTCGGCCGTCGTCGCCCCCTGACGCGCCGGACGACCTCCGGCGCAGGGCGTCCGCGCTGCCGCGCAACCGGCCGCTCACGGCGTCGATGCCGTTGCCGGCCGCGGCCGTCGCGGCGGCCCTGCCGGCCGAGACGAGGGGTCCACCGAGGCGGCTCAGGCCGCTCAACTGGGGGGACGACTGAAGCAGTTCCCGGCCCTGATTCAACAGCGCACCGGGACTGCGGCTGGCCCGCCCGGCTGCCACGGCGCCGGCCAGGACGAGGGCGGTGCGCAGCTTCCGCCGGCGACCGAGAAGATAGCCGAAACCCACCGCGAGTCCGATTCGTGCTCCGCTCTTCATCAGTTCTCCTAAGCTCCCCGGTAGGCGGGGACGTCCATTTCGAGAAAGGCCGGGAAACAGCTGTCGGGGATCAGCGCAACAGCGGCCTCCACCTGGACGTCCCGCTTCAAGCGGACGGGCGGGCAGTACCCGTCGACGTTTCCGTGAAACGTCGGGTCGCACTTGTTGGGCGGGCCGGACGGGCGCATCAGGAGGGCCGGTCGGATACCTCACGGGAGAGGATCAAGACGACAGACGGAACGATCCCTGCCACGGGAAAAAATTGATTCGGAGTGGTATCAGAAAGTGGGCGGGGTGGCGTCGAGGCTTATTTCCGCCCGCACCGCGTCGCCGTCCTCGACCAGTTTCGCGCCGCATCTGCGAAGCATGGAAATGGCTCCGGCGTTGTCCCGCGTGGTTTCCGCCACGACGGTGTGCATTCCGGCCGCCGCCGCGAGGTTGAGCAGTTCACGCAGGGCCGCCGCGCCCACGCCCTGCCCCCGGGCGGACCGGCCGAGCCAGACGCCCGCCTCCACCGTCCCCGGCTCGGCGCGGCGGGTCATCCGGATCATCCCCAGCACCTCGCCGCTGACCAGCACGGCGTACATCGCGGTGCGGGACGGGCCCGCGAGGCCCGCGAAGCCCGTGCGGTAGTAGTCGCGGAACGCCTGCCGGCGGGCGTGCGACCACCCGGCCGGCGCGTCGACCGGGGGCATCACGTCGTCCGGCTCGGCCTCGGCGACCGCCACCGAGAGCAGCGGTTCGAGGTTCCGCTCGCCCACCGGCTCCAGCCGTACCGCACCCGTCACGTGCCGCAGTCTGCCGGTCCGCACCCGCCCGAGTCCACCCTTTGCCGTGCCGCTCCCCCGGTCCGGCGCGGGTACGGCCTGGTCAGCCCCGGTCTGCGCCCCGCCGCAACCGGGCGGCGACGGCCCGGCCGAGGCGGGCATCGGTCGCCGCCCGGCGACCGTCACGCCGGGTCGAACTCGCAGAGGACGGCCGAGGCGTCGTCGGTGGGCTTGTGCCGGCGCAGCCGGTCGGGCCGGTCGCGCTCCGCGGCGCGGACCCGGTCGACGAGCACACCCGGCCCCTCGGCGGTGACCAGGTCCAGCAACCCCGCCCAGTCGAAGAGCCCGAACTGCTCCACCGCGCAGGAGGCGCCGTCGGTGAGCAGGGCGGCGCGGCGCAGCCCGCCCGGCCCGCGCAGCGGCACCGTCCCGGTGAGCGCGTGGTACGCGGCGTCGGGGTCGGCGGCGGCGACCCAGTAGCCGTGCGTGCGGTTCATCCGCTCCCGTTGCAGCCTCACGGCCCGACGGAACCGGTCGGTCCGGTCGCCGTCGTCGGCCGGTTCCGGCAGGGCGGCCACCGTCCGACGCAGGTCGGCCATCGCGGTCTCCAGCCGGCTGTCGGCGATCACATCGACCCGGCCGCCGACGTCGAGCACCAGCGGACTGTCGCAGAGCACCAGCCAGTCGACCTCGTTCCCCTCGGCGCGCAGCAGGCAGACCGTCGACGAGGGTGTACCGGGGTGGTCGAGGTCGCAGTCGCCGCCGTGGTCCGCCCGAACCGCCAGGATCGCCGCCGCGAGGCTGCTCATGAGGGTGGCTGCCGGGCGGGCGGCGATGGCCAGCCCGAGCCGGGCGGCGAGGTGCCGGACGTACCAGGCCGGCCCGTGCCGGCAGCCCGTGTCGAAGCCCTCCGGCACGGTCGCCCCGTCCAGGACCCCGACCAGGGGACCGAACCGGAAGACCAGGTCCTCGTTGACCGCTCGGCCGGGGGCCGGAGCGGACGCCGACCGTACCCGCATCATCGGCCCCACCGACCCGGCGCGGGTACCCGGCCCGGCCGCCGCCTCCGCCGTCGTGGTGCCCGCCCGCCCGGCACGATCCCTGCCGGCCGGTACGCCCCGATGCCCTGCCGTCATCCTCTGCTCCTTCCGCCACCGCGCCGGCTACCCGGCCCTGCCGGGGACATTCCCGGCAGGGGCGAGCCGCGAGGCCGGCCGGGCCGGGTCAGCGCCGTCGGTTGCGGGCCCGCGAGGAGCGCAGGCGGCGCAGCCGGCCGATCAGCACCGGCTCGGCGGCCAGCGCGGCCGGATTGTCCAGCAGCGCGTTCAGCAGTTGGTAGTAACGCGTCGCGGAGAGGCCGAAGCCGTCCCGGATCGCCTGCTCCTTTGCGCCGGCGTGCCGCCACCACTGCTGCTCGAAGGCGAGGATGCGCCGCTCGCGCTCGGTGAGGCCGGCGGGGGTGGCGGCCGGCGCGGGTGGCGCGGACACCGGCGCGACGGACTCGGGCGCGGACACCGGCGCGACGGAATCGGGCGCGGACCGGGGCAGCGGGACGACCTGCTCCCGGCCGCCCGCGCCCTCCGGAGCATCCGCGCCCGGAATCGCCCGGTCGCCGTCGCCGGGGCGCCCCGGCTCGGGCCGGTCGGTGGCGGCCGGGGAGGCGTCGGCAGGCGGCATGGCGCTCCTCACGCGGGCGTGCGAAGGGCCGGCAGAGGCGCGCCGACCAGGGGATCACCAGCCTAACCAGGGGCGACCCGGACCGCATCGGACGTGCGGTCCGGGTCGCCCCGGCGGAGCCCGGTCAGGCGATGTCGCGGCGGCGCATGGTGACCAGCGCCGCGCCGAGGGCGGCCACCAGCCCGACGACGAGCAGGATCGAGGCGTGCTGCCAGGTCAGGTCGAGGGTGTCCGGCTTGCACTCCCCGTAGTAGGGGCCGTTGCAGGCCTCGTAGTTCTCCAGGGTGACCTTCTTCTGCATCCAGGCCAGCGCGTACGTCGGCAGCAGCCACGCCTCGATGAACCGCGCCCCGGCCATCGACAGCAGGATGCCGATGCCGAACTGGCCGACCACGACGAGCCCGATCGCCCCGCCGAGGGCCATCGCGGTGTGCCGGCCGAGCGAGGCGAGCGCGAACCCGATGGTCGCCGCGACCACGATCAGCACCAGCGCGCGCAGCCCGGTCAGCGCGAACGACTGCCACACCCCGGAGGTCATCTTCGCGGTGCTGCCGCGCAGTGAGCCGACGAGCCAGAACCCGGCGGTCCAGACCGCAGCGGCGGCCACGGTCAGGGCGACCAGCCCGGTCAGCAGCGCCGCCAGCTTGGTCAGCAGCACGGTGAGCCGCCGGGGCCGCCAGAGCAGCAGGTTCATCATCCCGCCGGAGCTCCACTCGGCGCCGACGAAGGAGGCGCCGACCACGAAGCCGATCAGCGCCAGGATCGCGGTGAACGTGACGATCATTTCCTCGAAGCTGCCGCGGAAGTCGAACGTCGACGGCAGGAACCACTCCGCCTGGATGCTCTCCCGTGGCGGACCCTCGATCATCGCGCAGTCCGGCGGGTACCGGCCCTCCGACTGCTCCTGGCCGGACGCCTTGGCCTGCACGCAGGCGGCCCGTTCCTGCTCGGCCCAGCGCGCCTGCTCCTGGTACTGCTGCTCCGCCTGGCGCTCGGCGGCGGCCTGCTGGTCGGGACCGATCTTCTGGTTGGTGAAGAAGACCCCGACGATCACCGCCCCGAGGACCAGCAGGCCGAGCAGCGTCGCCCAGCGGGTGAAGCGCCGCTTGCCCAGCCGGCGCAGCTCCGTGCGATAGAGGCTCATGCGCCCCAACCTCCTCCGACGGCGCCGGGCTGACCCGCGCCGTCGACCTTCGTGGACTCGTCGACCTGGCGGTGCTGCCCCGGCACGGGGGCGGTCGCGGTCAGCTCCAGGAAGACGCTCTCCAGGTCGACCGTGACCGGGGCCAACTCGCTGACGTAGAGGCCCTGCTCGGCGAGCAGCCGGCTCACCATGGCCGGTTTGTCGACCCCGGCGAGCATCAGGTGGTCGGGCTGGGCGGTCACCGCCACGCCCGCCCGGGTCAGCGCGTCGGCCGCCCTCGGCAGGTCGGTGGCCGCCTCCAGGCGGACCCGCACCGCGCCGCCGGAGTGCTCGGCGAGCACCTCGTCGACCGGGCCGAACGCGACCCGCCGGCCGAGCGAGATGATGGTGACCGAGTCGCAGATGAGCTGGATCTCGCCGAGGATGTGGCTGGAGAGCACCACGGTCATCCCCGAGGCGGCCAGATCGCGCGTGAGCGTGCGCATCTCCCGGATGCCGCCCGGGTCGAGGCCGTTGGCCGGCTCGTCCAGGATCAGCAGCTTCGGCTTCTTGAGCAGGGCCGAGGCGACCGCGAGCCGCTGCTTCATGCCCAGCGAGTACGTCTTGACCCGCTCGCCGGCGCGGTCCCGCAGGCCGACCAGCTCCAGCACCTCGTCGACCCGCTTCTGCGGCACCTCGCCGGCCCCGGCGAGCAGCGACAGCGTGTCGCGGGCGGAGAAGTGCGGGAAGAACTGCGGGCTCTCCACGATCGCGCCGACCTGGCTGACCACGGCGGGCAGCGCGGCGGGCACCTCCTGACCGAGGATCGCCATCCGGCCGCCGTTGGGCCGGATCAGGCCGAGCAGGGTACGCAGGGTGGTGGTCTTCCCCGACCCGTTGGGGCCGAGGAAGCCGTGCACCTGGCCCTGCTCGACCAGCATGTCGAAGCCGTCCAGGGCATGTCGCACGCCCCGGCGTCGGCTCTTGTACGTCTTACGTAGACCTTCTATTTCCAGGACAGCCGGCAAAGCTGCGCCTCCCCCGATAGCTGCAGGTGACGAGGCACACCATACGCGGTATACACCGGCCGGCAATACCCGGTATGCAGTTCGGCGTGTCGACCAGCTCAGGCGCAGATCACGTGCACGCCCGCCGCCCGGAACGCGTCGACCAACCCGGCATCCGCGCCGGAGTCGGTCACCAGCGTCTCCACCCGGTCGACCGGGCAGATCCGGGCGAACGCGTGCCCGCCCAGCTTGGACGAGTCCGCGATGATCACCACCCGCTTCGCCCGGGCCACCATCAGGTTGTTCATCGCCGCCTCGCCCTCGTGGTGGGCGGCGGCGCCGAGCTGCGGGTCGATCGCGTCCACGCCGAGCAGGGCCACGTCCAGGGTGACCTCGCGCAGCAGCGCCCCGCCCAGCGGGCCGACCAGCTCGAACGACTTGGGCCGGACCACCCCGCCGGCCACCACCACCTTCATCCGGGACCGGACCAGCAGCTCGTTGGCGATGTTGAGCGCGTTGGTGACCACCGTGAGCTGGGCGCCCTCGGCGTTGGTGTTCAGGTCCGGCCGGACGGCCAGCGCCCGGGCCACCTCCGTGCTGGTGGTGCCGCCGTTGAGGCCGACCACGGTGCCCGGGGAGACCAGCGCGGCGGCGGCGGCGCCGATCCGCTGCTTCTCGGCCGAGTGCTTGGCGGTCTTGTAACGCAGCGGCAGGTCGTAGGAGACACCGTTGGCCACCGCGCCGCCCCGGGTCCGGGTGATCATCTGCTGCTGGGCGAGCTGGTCGAAGTCGCGCCGGATGGTGGCCTGGGAGACGTCGAGCCGCCCCGCGGCATCCTCGACGCTCACCCGGCCGTTGTCAGTGAGCATCTCCAGCAGCGCGTTCCATCGGGCGTACCGGTCCACCGCGGGTGCCTCCACCGACTCTGCACGAAGGGTGATTGATTGCGTGCACAGTAGTGCGCGAAACTACGTGGGCGCAAAACTTCGCCCTGCGCGATCGGGCCGCCGGTTGCCAGGGTCGCGATGTCTCGCGCAGAATAACGCGCGAAAGACGGCCATAATGCGCCGTATTGCGCACGGCCTCCCGGCGAGGAGTTCTCATGGCGTTCGTCCACACGGAGATCGCGAGTCAGCCCGACTGTTGGCGGGAGGCTGCGCTGCTGACCCCCACGGTCGCCGAGCACCTGCCGCGCCCCGGGGAGCGGGTCGCCATCGTCGGCTGCGGCACGTCGTGGTTCATGGCGATGGCGTACGCCGGGCTGCGGGAGGCCGCCGGCCACGGCGAGACCGACGCCTTCCAGGCGTCCGAGTTCCCGCCCGGCCGCCGCTACGACCGGCTGATCGCCATCACCCGCTCCGGCACCACCACCGAGGTGCTGGAGTTGCTCGCCGCGCTGCGCGGCCAGCTCCCCACCACCGTCATCGTCGGCGACCCCGGCTCCCCGGCTGTCGAGTTCGCCTCCACCGCCATCACCATGCCGTTCGCCGACGAACGCTCGGTCGTGCAGACCCGGTTCGCGACCACCGCGCTGGCCCTGCTCCGCGCCCACCTCGGCCACAACCTCGCCGCGCTCGCCGCCGATGCCGAGGTCACCGTCCGGGCCCCGCTGCCGATCGACCCGGCCCAGGTCGAGCAGGTCACCTTCCTCGGCCAGGGCTGGACGGTCGGCCTGGCCCAGGAGGCCGCGCTGAAGTGCCGCGAGACGGCCACCTTCTGGGCCGAGGCCTACCCGGCCATGGACTACCGGCACGGCCCGATCTCGATCGCCGCCCCGGGCCGGCTGGTCTGGGCGTTCGGCGACATCCCCGAGGGGCTGGCCGAGGACGTCGCAGCCACCGGGGCCGCCTTCGTGCACAGTCGCACCCACGGCTGCCACACCGTGCTCACGAGCTGGGCGGCCGGGCGCACCCCGGTCGACCCGATGGCCGACCTGATCCTCGCCCAACGCTTCGCCGTCGCCCTGGCCACCAGCCGAGGCCTCGACCCGGACGCGCCCCGGCACCTGAGCCGCTCGGTGGTGCTCACGTGAGCCCGGCCGACGTCGTCGTCGCGCTGGACGTCGGCGGCACCGGAATGAAGTGCGCCCTGGTCAGCCCGGACGGCGCCACCGTGCGCGCCGAGCGCCACCCCACCGAGGCGGGCCGGGGCCCGGACGCGGTGGTCGACACCATCCTGGACGTCGCCGAGGGGCTGGCCGGCAAGGCGCGGGCCGACGGGTTCGAGCCGGTCGCGCTCGGCGTCGCCGTCCCCGGCGTCGTCGACGAGGCCACCGGGGTGGCGGTGTGGTCGGCGAACGTCGGCTTCCGGGACGTACCGCTGCGGGACCTGGCGGTGGCACGGCTCGGACTGCCCACGGCGCTCGGCCACGACGTGCGCGCCGGTGGCCTGGCCGAGGCCCGCCTCGGCGCGGGCCGGGGCACCGGGCACGTGCTGTTCGTGGCGATCGGCACCGGCATCGCCGCCGCGCACGTGGTCGACGGGTCGGCCGCCACCGGCGCGCACGGCGCCGCCGGGGAGATCGGCCACATCCTGGTACGCCCCGGCGGCCCGCGCTGCGGCTGCGGCCGGCACGGCTGCCTGGAGGCGGTCGCCTCGGCCTCGGCGATCGCCCGCCGGTACGCCGAAGTGACCGGCGTCCCCGCGACCGCCGCCGAGGTGGCCGACCGGGCCGCAGCAGGCGAGCCGGCGGCGGCCCGGGTCTGGGCGGAGGCCGTCGAGGCGCTGGCCGACGGCCTCGCCACCGGCCAGTCCCTGTTCGACGTGCAGACTGTCGTGGTGGGCGGCGGCCTGGCCCAGGCCGGGCCCCTCCTGTTCGACCCGCTGCGCGCGGCGCTGCACGAGCGGATGACCTTCCACCGGGAGCCGCGTCTCGTCGCGGCGGCCCTCGGCGACGAGGCCGGCTGCCTCGGCGCCGCCCTGCTCGCCCTCGACAGTATGGAGAAGTGATGGCGCTTCGGGTGAACGGCAAGGTGGTGACCCCGACCGGCGTGGTCCGGCAGGGCTGCGTGGAGCTGGACGGCGACCGGATCACCGCCGTCGCCGAGTATCCGTCCGCGCGCGACGGGCACTGGATCGTGCCGGGCTTCGTGGACATGCACACCCACGGCGGGGGCGGGCACACCTTCACCACCGGCGACGCCGACTCGGCCCGACAGGCGGCGTCCTTCCACCTGGGACACGGCACCACCACACTGCTGGCCAGCCTGGTCAGCTCACCGTACGAGCTGATGCGGGACGCCACCGCCGCGTTCCGGCCGCTCGTCGAGGAGGGGGTGCTGGCCGGCGTCCACTTCGAGGGGCCGTACCTCTCCTCGGCCCGGTGCGGCGCGCAGAACCCGGAGTTCCTGCGCGACCCGTCCACCGACGAGCTGGCCGCGCTGGTCGAGCTGGGCGGCGGCGCGGTCCGGATGGTCACCCTGGCTCCGGAGCGGGACGGCGCGCTGGAGGCGATCAAGCTGCTCACCGCGCACCGGGTGGTCGCCGCGGTCGGCCACACCGACGCCACGTACGACCAGACCCGGGCCGCGGTGGCGGCCGGCGCGAGCGTCGGCACCCACCTGTTCAACGGCATGCGCCCGGTGCACCACCGCGAGCCGGGCCCGGTGGTGGCCCTGCTGGACGCCCCGAGCGTGGTCTGCGAGCTGGTCGCCGACGGGGTGCACCTGCACGACGGGATGCTCACCTTCGCCACCTCGACCGCCGGCCCGGAGCGGACCGCCCTGATCACCGACGCGATGGCCGCCGCCGGCATGGCCGACGGCGAGTACGAGCTGGGCGGCCAGTCCGTCACCGTGGCCGACGGGGTGGCCCGGCTGGCCCGGGACGGCGCGATCGCCGGCAGCACCCTCACCATGGACGCCGCCCTGCGGCACGCCGTGCACGCCGGCATCCCGATGGCGGACGCCTGCCGGATGGTGGCCACCACCCCGGCCCGGGCCATCGGCCTCGGCGACCGGGTCGGCGCGCTCCAGGTCGGCCTCCGCGCCGACCTGGTCGTCCTCGACGAGGACCTGAACGTGGTCCGGGTGATGAAGGGCGGCTCCTGGGTGGAGTGACCCGGGTGACCTGACCCGCTCCCGCCAGGGTCCGCCCGCCGCGGCACCCACCCACGGGCAGGTGGCACGACAGCGGCCGGTCGGTCAGCCGAGCGTCTCGACCTCAACCCCGAGGACGGCCTGCTCGTCGGGGCGGTGCACCAGCACGTCGGACAGGAACGACTGCACCGCCGGGCCCATGCCGACGTCCCGGCCGGCCCGCTCGGACAGCAGCCACTTGTGCTCGATGATCTGCGCGAACAGCTCCTGCGGCTCCAACTTGCGGCGCAGGTGCGCCGGCACCGCCCGGACCACCGGCTCGAACACCTCGGTCAGCCAGCGGTGGGAGGCCTGCTGCTCGTCGGACAGGTCGCTCTCCGCCCGGTACGCGTCCAGGTCGTTGAGGAGCCTGCGGGCCTGGTTCTCCTCGGCGTCCAGGCCGGTAAGACGGAGCAACCGGCGGTGGTGGTGGCCCGCGTCGACCACCTTCGGCCGAATCAGGTACCGCCCGTCGGCGATGGTGGACAGGGCCACCTCGGCCACGTCGAAGCCCAACTCGTTGAGGCGGCGGATCCGGCCCTCGATGTCGTGCCGGGCCTCCCGCTCGATCTGCTGCTCGTAGGTGATCTCGTGCCAGAGCCGCTCGTAGCGCTGCACGACCTCCTCGCAGACCACCTCGGGGTCGATGGACTCGTGCAGCAGCCCGGCCGCCTGGAGGTCGAGCGCCTCGCCGAAGATGTTCACCTGGGCGATCTCCAGGTCCTCGCCCCGCTGGCCGTTGGACAGGGTGTTGTGCAGCGCCCCGGTCTCGGCGTCGACGAGGTAGGCGGCGAACGCGCCGGCATCCCGGCGGAACAGGGTGTTGGACAGCGAGCAGTCGCCCCAGAAGAAGCCGGTCAGGTGCATCCGGACGATCAGGGCGGCCAGCGCGTCGAGCAGCCGGCTCATCGTCTCCGGCCGCAGGGTGTGCGAGAAGAGCGCCCGGTAGGGCAGCGAGAACTGCAGGTGCCGGGTGATCAGCACCGATTCGAGGGTTTCCCCGTCCTCGGTCTGCCGGTCGGCGACGACCGCCACCGCCTCGACCGACGGGAAGTCGATCCGTTCCAGGGCCCGCAGCAGGTCGTACTCCCGCTCGGCGATCCGCTCGCGGGTCTCCTTGAACGCATACACGTACTCACCTAACCGGACGAACCGGACGATGTGCCGAGAGATGCCCTGCGGCAGCGCCACCAGGTGCTCGGCAGGCCAGTTCTCCAGCGGGGTCGACCAGGGGAGGTCGAGCAACGCCGGGTCCACAAGGGCAGAGGTGATCCGCACGCCGACAAGCATGCCGGGTAACCAGGCCGAGCGCCTCCCTTCGTGGCTCGCCCCACAGCCGGCGGGCGGCGGGCCGGTAGCGTGGCCGCGTGCGGGAAACCCAGGCGGTACGGCGGAAGGTCCAGCTCAGGCCCGTACGGCCGGCGGGCTGGTGGTGGGACGGGCTGCTGGTCGCCGCCCTGGTCGGCCTGACGGCGGCGCTCGCCGCCGACCGGCTGTTCGGCGTCGACCGGGCGGTGGCCGACTGGGCCGAGGCGCACCGGCCCACGGCGGCGTACTGGGTCGCGGTCGTGTTCAACTACCTGGGCCAGGGCAGCCCGCTGACCCTGATCGCGCTGGGCATGGGGGTGCTGCTGGCCGTCCGGGCGCGGTCGGTACGGCCGGTGCTGCCGCCGGTGCTCGCCTTCATGCTCACGTACCTCACCATCGGCCCCCTGAAGGTGTGGACCGCCCGGCCCGCGCCGAGCGCCGGCGTCAAGGAGCCGTTCCTGCCCGCCGAGGCGACCCTGCCACTGTTCCAGCACGACCTGCCGGTGCGGTTCGCCCAGTCCTACCCGTCGGGGCACGTCGCCAACGCGATCGTCTGGTACGGCGTCATCGCGCTGCTGCTGGCGCCGCTGCTGGCCACCTTCAATCGAACCGTCCCGCCGTCGCTGGTCACCGTGGTCCGGGCGGTGCCGCCGGTGGTCGTGCTCTGCACCACCACGTACCTGGGCTGGCACTGGCTGACCGACTCGGTCGCCGGGCTGCTGCTCGGGCTGTTCCTCGACCGGCTGCTGCGCCGGGTGCCGTGGGACGACGTGCCGCTGCCCGGACGGCTGGGCACCTGGAACCGGCCCGCGCTGTTCACCCCGGCCCGCTAGCTCATTCCCCGCTCGCCCGGGGCGGGGGCGGGCCGGCGGGCGCGTCGGACGGGTGCTCCGACGGTGGCGGGGTGGTCTCGCGCAGCAGGGCGGTCAGCCCGGCCCGGCGGGCCACCACGGTCAGCCGGTCGCCGGCGGTGATCACCAGGCGGGGATCGGCCGACCAGTCCGCCTTCAGCCCGGCGCGGGCGTGCGCGAGCAGGCGTACCTCGCCGGGGTGGGCCACGGCGGAGAGCGGGCGGCCGTCCAGCGGCGACCCGGCTGCCACCGGCACCTCGGTGACCAGCAGCGCGTGCCGGCCCACCGGGATGGTGGCGATCACCGCCCGGTCCAGCAGGGCGGCGGCGAACGAGGGCGCGGCCAGGTACGACACGCTGCGCGAGATGCCGATCCCGAACGCCTTCTGGATGCGCTCGGCGAAGTCGCCGTCGAACAGCCGCAGCACCACCCGCAGGTCCGGGTTGAGCCCCCGACCGTTCAGCGCGGCCCGCAGGTTGACCCCGTCGTCGGTGGAGGCCACGACGAGCGCCTGGCAGGTCTCCACGGAGGCGGACCGCAGGGTCTCCTCCAGCGCCGCGTCGCCGACCACCACGGGCACCCCGAGCCGGTGGGCCAGCGAGGCGCCCCGCGCGTCCGGCGTCCGGTCGATGGCCACCACCTCGACGCCGAAGTCGTTCAGCTGGGCCATCACCCGGGTGCCGATGTTGCCCAGCCCGACGACCACCACGTGCCCGGACCGGTCGGGCTGGATCCGCCCGGCGTGCAGGGCCAGCCGGGCGTTGACGATCCCGTCGACCACCACGGCGGTGATCAGCGGGATCAGCGCCAGCCCGGCCAGGTTGAGCACCACCTGCATGACCTGCGCGGCGACGGGCTTGGTGACGTCCGGGTCCTCGCCGGTGAGCGTGGTGACCAGGGTGAGGTAGAGCGCGTCGGCCCAGTTGACCCCGGCCGCGCGGGAGTTGAGCCAGCCCAGCGCGGAGATGACCGCGAGCAGCACCAGCACCGCGATGCCGATCTTGCGGGTGGCGAAGCTGCGGACCGCGCGGAGCAGCACCGCGACCGGCTGACGACGACGCCGGGCGCGGACCAGCCTGCGGGCGGCCAGCTCGGTGCCGGGCGGCTGGCCGGTCGCCTCGGCGAGCACCACGTCGGCGGTCGCCTCGTCGGCGGGCAGCACCCGGGGCCGGGCCGGGTCGCCGGTGTCGGCCACCCCGCACACCACGTCCTGCGGGCGGACGTCGGTGCGGCGGGCCACGTAGAGGGTGCGTCCGCCGTGTCGGAAGTGGGTCAGGGCGACCTCGCCGAGCGCGGCGGCCACGAACGCGGGGGCGGCCATCGACGCGTCGGAGAGCACCGCCGAGTCGGGGAAGAGCTGCCGCACCCCGTTGGCCAGGCTGGTGTTGAACATGCGCACCACCAGCCGCAGCCGGGGCTCCACCTCCTGGGCGCAGAGTGCGGCGTGCATGTTGCCGACGTCGTCCTGGTGCAGCAGGGCCAGCCCGTCCGCGCCGGCCAGCCCGGCCCGGCGGAACGTCGCCTCGTCGAGCCGGTCCGCCCGGACGACCTGGATGCCGTCGACGTCCCGGCCGTCCGGGCCCTCGGAGCGACGCCGCTCGGGCACCACGAGGGTGATCCGCATCCGGCCGGTGTCCAGCTCGGTGGCGAGCAGCGCCCGCACCACCCAGTACGCCAGCGGGTCCGACCCGCAGACGACGAAGTGCGGGCGGTTCTCCCCGTTCATCCGCAGTCGCCACCCGGTGGCGCGACGCGCGCGGTCACGCAGGGGCTCCGCCATGCGCCGAATCGTAGTCAGCCGACGGGCGACCGCGCAGCCCCACACGATCATGAACGAATGTCGCGGCCCGGGACGGGTAGAGCAGCGGCATGCAGACGTTCCTGCCGTACCCGGACTTCCTGGCCAGCGCCCGGACGCTGGACCAGAGGCGGCTGGGCAAGCAGCGGGTGGAGGCCATCCAGGTGCTGCGCGGGCTGACCTGGCCGGGGTACGGCTGGCGCAACCACCCGGCCGTCAAGATGTGGGCCGGGTACGAGGAGGCCCTGGTCCGCTACGGCCTGGACATCTGTGCGGTGTGGTGCGAGCCGGGCCGGGCCGACACCTGCGCCGCGACGCTGGCCACCGACCTCGCCGCCGCCTGCGGCGTCGCCACCGTGCGCACCCAGGAGGTGCTGGCGCAGGCCGGTGAGCTGCCGCCCTGGCTGGGCCGCGACGACCTGCACCGCAGCCACCGCTCCTCGCTGCTGCGCAAGGACCCGGAGCACTACCGTCCGTTCTTCGACGACGTCGGGCCCGACCTGGAGTACGTCTGGCCCGCCTCCGACCGCGAGCCGCAGTGCCGCCCGGCGTGAACGGCCCTCGACGGCCGCCCCGCGTCGGAAGCGCACCATCCCCCGCCCCTCGGGCAGACTGAGTCGCGTGGCGCTGTCGCGGCTGGTGGGCCGGTTCATCGGCGTACGGGAACACGTGGTGGACCCGGGCGGCGGTGCCGCCCCGCGCGTGCCGCGCCCGGTCGAGGCCGTGGTGGTCGGCGGCGGGATCGCCGGCATGTCGGCGGCGGTGGTGCTCGCCGAGCGCGGGGTGCGGGTGACCGTGCTGGAGGCCACGCCGACCCTCGGCGGCCGGTTGGGCGCGTGGCCGGAGCCGCTGGCCGACGGCACCCAGATCAACGAGCACGGCTTCCACGCGTTCTTCCGGCAGTACTACAACTGGCGGTCGATCCTGCGCCGGATCGACCCGGGGCTGGCGTTCCTCAGGCCGGTTCCCGGGTACCCGGTCCTGAGCGCCGAGTGGCCGACGGAGGAGTTCGGGAAGCTGCCGCCGGCCCCGCCGGCGAACCTGCTCGCCCTGCTGCTGCGCAGCCCGAGCCTGCGCCTGGCCGACCTGCGCGGGATGGACCGGGACGCCGCGCTGCCGCTGCTCACCTACGACCCGGTGCGCACGTACGCCGAGTTCGACAACGCCACCGCCGACGAACTGCTCACCTCGCTGCGGCTGCCGGACCGGGCCCGGGCGATGCTGTTCGAGGTCTTCTCCCACTCGTTCTTCAATCACGAGGCGGAGATGTCGGCCGCCGAGATGATCGCCCAGTTCCACTTCTACCTGCTCGGCAACCCTGAGGGACTGGCCTTCGACTGCCCGGGAGCGGACTACGCCACCGCGATCTGGCAGCCGCTGACCCGGCACGTGGTGAAGCACGGCGGGCGGGTGGTCACCGGAGCCGCCGCGGCCCGGCTGGACCGGGGCCCGGACGGGTGGCGGGTGACCGTCACCGACGGCGCGGTGTACCAGGCCGGGCACGTGGTGCTGGCCGTCGACCCACCGGCCCTGGCCCTGCTGGTGGGCGCCTCGCCGGTGCTCGCCGGGGCCGCCCCGGAGCTGGTGGCGGCCATGCCCGCGTTCGGCGCCCCCGGCCCGCCGTACGCGGTGGCGCGGTACTGGTGCGACGGGGACGTCGACGCCGGGCGGGCGGTGTTCAGCGGCGTGTCCCGGCAGCCCACGTTGGACTCGGTGACCCTGTACCACCGGCTGGAGGACGAGTCGCGCCGCTGGGCGGAGCGCACCGGCGGCTCGGTGGTGGAGCTGCACGCGTACGCCTGCGACGAGGGGGTGCCGGCCGAGGAGCTGGCCGAGCGGATGCGGGTCGAGCTGGTCGCGCTCTGGCCGGAGGCGGCCCGGCTGCGGGTGCGCGAGCTGCGCGCCCGGGTGGAGGCCCGGGCCCCGGCGTTCGCCCCGGGCGGTCACGCGTGGCGGCCGGGGGTGCACACCGGCGCCGAGGGGCTCTACCTGGCCGGCGACGGCATCCGGACCGACTTCCCGAGTGCGCTGATGGAGCGGTCGGCGGCGACCGGGATCATCGCGGCGAACCACGTCCTGCGGGCCGAGGGGGCGGCGGCCGAGCCCGTCCGCTCGATCCGCCCGCGCGGCCTGCTCGCGCGGCGATGACCACAAAGGCCCTGATTCGCCACGAATTGCCGTAAATCTGATCTATCCTCGACTGACATCCACCGGCGTCGCCGGCACGGGAGGTCGAGAGGGTGTCCACGGTGCACCGGCGCGACGCGGCCGGCGGGCCGCCCGGCGACGAGGCGGGCGGCGACCGGTACGACGACGCGTACGGGCTGCTGCGCGACGAGCGCGCCTGCATCGTGACGGCGCTGCGGCTGGGCTGGTGGCTGGCGGACGCGTACCACCACGCCCGGACGGCCGACCTGTCGACGGACGGGCGGCCGGCGCAGCCGCCGGCGAAACTGACCAACTTCACCGAGATGTCCGGCCGGCGGCGGCTGGGGATGTACCTGGACGGGATCGACGTGGCGCTCGCCCAGATCGCCGGGCTGACCCGCGGCGGCACCACCGCGCCGCCCACGCTCGCCCCGGGCGGCGGCGTCCCGTCCACCGGGGACACCCGGGCCGCCCTGCCGGCCGGGGCCGGGACGCTGCTGCTGGCCCTCGACGACCTCAACGTGGACGTGCTGCGCTGGGCGATGGCGACCAACCACCGGGTCGGGCTGGCCTACCGGCTCGGCAGGTCGCTGGCCGACACCGTCCGGCGCGGCGACGCCGACCAGGTGCCGTGGCGCTTCGCCGGCCGGCAGGTCGAGATCAGCCGCTGGCTCGACGAGCTGGCCACCGTGCTGCCGCCGTACTCGGCCGCGGTGGTGCGCCGGTCGCTGCGGGCGTGGGCCGACGCGGTCACCCGGGCCGGGGTCGGCGACCCGGCCGAGGCCGGCCTCGCCGAGCTGGCCCGCGAGCTGCGCAACCAGGGCGACCTGTGGCGCAGCGTGCTGACCGGCGGGCTGCACCCCCGGGACCTGCTCGACGAGGAGGACTACGCGGTCGTCGCGCGAAACGTCATCATCCGGGACCGGAAGCTGGTGGCGCGGGCGGCCCGGGGCATCTTCTGGCCGGTACTGGCCCCGCTGCTGGTGGTGCTCCTCGCCGTGGTCGGGGTGAGCGCCGCCGCCTCGACCGGCTCCCCCGCCGCCCGGGCCGCCGTCGCCCTGGTCGGCCTGGGCGCCGGGCTGACCGCGATCTGGCGGACGGTGTCCGGGCCGGCCCTCGCGGTGGCCGGGGAGGTGAACCGGCCGCTGCTGGAGGTCGAGTTGACCGTCCGGATGGCCGACCGGGTGACCCGGCCGCTGGCCACCGCCCGCGCCACCGCCCGGTCCCGCCGCCGGCGCGGGCCGGGCGAGGTCGTCGGCGGATCGAAATGCGTTGCCGGCCGCACCCCCGCAGACCTACCGTGATCGCGCAAGGTCAACCAGCCCGGCGGGAGCAAGTCATGCCGTTGTCGCACTTCAACACCGCGCCGACAGTGCCGCCCGTCGATGGTTGTCGCAGTGAGGCCCCCCGGGACGGGTGGCCCGGCTGACGCGTACCCGCACGCGTCGAGCCGTCCCGTCCCCCGCCGGACCGGACGGCTCCTCGCCGGCCGGCCCACCCACCGCCGATCCTGGAGGGAGTGCCCGGTGGACGCCGTTCTCGTCATCAACGCCGACCTCGGCCCGCTGCACCGGGTCACCGTGCAACACGCGATCCGGATGCTCTGCCGGCGGGTCGCCGAGATCCACGAGGCCGAGCCGGACCGCGTTATCGGGATCTTCCCGGTCCCCCGGGTGGTCCGCCTCGTCCGGTACGTGGTGACCCGCTGGCGGTTCAGCGCCGGCCCGGCCTGGTCCCGGGCGGGCGTGCTGCGCCGCGACGGCCGCTGCTGCGCCTACTGCGGCGGGCCGGCCGGCACTGTCGACCATGTGCTGCCCCGCTCGCGCGGCGGCCGGAACGCCTGGCGGAACACCACCGCCGCCTGCTACGGCTGCAACCAGCGCAAGGGCGACCGGACGCCGGCCGAGGCGGGCATGCCGCTGCGGCGCGAGCCGGTCGTGCCGAGCTGGGCGGCGCTCGCCGGGCGGTGACGGACCGGCCGGCGGGAACGGGGGGCCGCGTCAGGGGTACGCCCCGGCGCGGCACCCGCCGGCCCCTGGCGGTCGCGCCCCGGTTCAGCCGGCGGCGGGCGGGGCCCAGCCGAACCGGGGCGGCCGGCGCTCGTTGGCCGCCGCCACCCCCTCGCGGGCCTCCCCGCTGACCCGGACCTGCCCGTGCCACCAGGCGATCCGGTCCTCGTCCGCCCGCTCGTCGACGATCTCCTTGGCGGCGGTGACGGTGAGCCGCGAGCGTTCGGCGATCGCGGCGGTGACCGCACCCACCCGGGCGGCGAGCCCGTCGGGCGGCAGCACCTCGTCGACCAGCCCGATCCGCAGGGCCCGCTCGGCGTCGATCAGCTCGGCGGTGAAGAGCAGGTGCTTCGCGGCTGACGGGCCGACCAGCCGGGCCAGTCGCCGGGTGGTGGGCACGGGGTAGACCAGGCCCAGTCGGGCCGGTGGCACGCCGAACCGGGCCTCGGCGGCGGCGAGGCGCAGGTCGCAGGCGACCGCGAGCTGGCAGCCACCCCCGACGCAGGCGCCCTCGATCGCGGCCACGGTCGGCCGGGCGAAGGCGGCGAGCCGTTCCTCGGCAGCCACGGCGATGCTGGCGTCCCCGGCGTCCAGCAGCTCGTCGAGGTCGCCCAGGTCGGCCCCGGCGCAGAAGGTGCCGCCCGCGCCGGTGAGCACCAGCACGCGGACCCGTTCGTCCGCCTCCAGCCGGTCCAGCAGCACCGGCAGTTGCCGCCACATCGCCGCGGTCATCGCGTTGCGCCGCCCCGGGCTGGAAATCACGATCGTGGCCACCGGTCCGGCCGTCCCGACGGTCAGCTCCGCGTCCGACACCCCCACCAACTCCCTCGCCTCGCCGGCCCCGGTCCGCAGCGCGAGCTCGCCGGGCCGGTGCGGCGACCATAACGAGGCGGGCCCGACGACCACCCGTGTGGGGTGGCCGCCGGGCCCGCCGGGGTACGGCTACGTCAGGCGACGTTGACCGCGGTGTCGTCGACGACGAAGGAGGTCTGGAGCGAGACGTCCTCCGTGCCGGTGAACTTCAGGGTGACGGTCTGGCCGGCGTACGAGGCCAGCGAGAACGACTTCTGGCTGTACCCGGCGGCCTTGTTCAGGTTCGAGTACGTGGCCAGGGTCGCCAGCACGGTCCCGGACGAGTTGAGCACCTGCACCGAGAGCTTGTCGTACTGGATGCTGGTGGTGGTCTCGGTCGTGTCGATGTGCAGCCAGAAGCTGTAGTTGTACGAGGTGCAGCCCGCCGGCAGGGTCACCGACTGGGAGAGCGTCTCGGTGTTGGTGGTGCCGCGCCCGTTCAGCCAGGCGCTGTAGGTGCCGGTGCGAGCCGGCTGGCTGGTGCCGTGCTGGGCGATGACGCCGGAGCTGGCCGTCCACACCGTGTTGCCGGACTCGAAGCCGGGGTTGCCGAGCTTCTGGCCCGCGCCGGTGCAGCCGCCGGTGCCGGTGACGGTCAGCGTGTAGGTGGCGCTGTGGGGCACCGTCCCGGTGCCGGTGACGGTGACGGTGTAGGTGCCCGCCGGGGTTCCGGACGTGGTGGCGATGGTGAGGGTCGACGAGGCGCCCGAGGTCACCGAGGCCGGGTTGAACGACGCGGTCGCGCCGGTCGGCAGGCCGGACGCGGAGAACGTCACGGTCTGGGCGGTGCCGCTGGTGGTGGCGGTGGCCACGGTGGTGGCGACGGAGCCGCCCGGGGCGACCGAACCGGAGGTCGGCGACAGCGTGACGGAGAAGTCGTTACCGGTCGACGAGCAGGGCGCGTCGTTGCCGGCCACGTTCACCGCGGTCCACGCCGCCTGGACGGCCTTGTACTCCGTGGAGCAGTTGCCGTACAGGTCGGTCGCTGCCTTGAGGGTGTACGCGCGGGAGGTGTTCGCCGGGGTGGTGGTGTTGACGTACGACGTGTTGGAGGTGAAGTACACGTCGAGCGCCCGGAACCAGATCTTCTCGGCCTTGGCCCGGCCGATGCCGGTCACCGCCGGGGCGGAGCCGCAGACCGGCGAGGTGCCGTACGCGGTGGCGCCGGTGCCCTCGGCGAGGTTGAAGTAGAAGTGGTTGCCCACGCCGGAGGAGTAGTGCACGTCCTTGTTCTTCGTGCTGGTCGACCAGCACGAGTCGGACGAGCCGTCCAGCGTCGGGTTGTACATGTAGCGCAGCGGCGTGTTGTTGCCGTTGATGTTGATCTTCTCGCCGACCTGGTAGTCGCCCGGGTCGCTCGGCGCGTTGGCGTAGAACTCCACCATGTTGCCGAAGATGTCACTGGTGGACTCGTTGAGGCCACCGGACTCGCCGGAGTACACCAGGCCCGCGACCGCCTCGGTGACGCCGTGGCTCATCTCGTGGCCGGCCACGTCGAGGGAGACCAGCGGGCGGGAGTTGCCGGAACCGTCGCCGTAGGTCATCTGCGCGCCGTCCCAGAACGCGTTGACGTAGGCGTTGCCGTAGTGCACCCGGCTCGGCACGCCGGCGCCGTTGCCGAAGATGCCGTTGCGGGCGTGCACGTTCTTGAAGTAGTCGAACGTCATCGCGGCGCCGAAGTGGGCGTCCACGCCGGCGGACTGCCGGTTCGTGTTGGCGCCGGTGCCCCAGACGTTGTCGGCGTCGGTGAACGTGGTGCAGGTCGACGTGCCGTTGTTCATGTCACAGGTACGGCCGTTGCCGCGCACCGGGTCGATCATCTGGTACGTGCTGCCGGAGAGCGTGGTGTCGACGCTGACCGTGCCGGTGTAGATGCCCGTGCCGCTGCCGGTGACCGTCTCGATCTCGTCGTACGAGCCGATCACCTTGCCGGTGACCGCGTCGGTGATGACGTGCAGCTTCGAGGGGGTCTGCTTGTCGGCCTTCCAGCCGGAGGCGACGGTCTCCCAGGCGAGCCGGCCCTTGCCGGAGCTGGCGTCGACGAAGAGCTCCGGGACGCCCACGGCGGTGAGCGAGCCCGAGAACTCCTTGCGCGCGGCCTCCTTGGCCTTGGCCGAGGTGACCTTCGGGCTGGCGGCGAGGGTCAGCGGGGCGGCGAGGCCCACCGAGGCCCCGGCGTACTCGCCGTTCGCCTTGGCGTGGATGACGAAGTCACCGCCGTAGACCCGCAGGCCCTGGTAGGTCCGGGAGTAGCGGGTGTGCGAAGCGCCGTCGGCGTCCACCTTGGTCCGAACAGCCTGGTATGCCTCTCCGCTGGCACCCTGGACGGCGCCGGGGTTGCTGCGGAGGACCGAGTCGGCACGGGCCGCCGACGGGTCCGGGGTGGGGGCTGCCGCTTGCGCCGTGGTGGCGACGCAGGTGAGCAGGCCGCCGGTAAGCAGCGCTGCGCTAGCGGCGGCGAGGGTTTTCTTCACGTGCCCTCCTGGCAAGGAATGTGTGACGGGGGTAGTCACGCATGTAGATATAGTGATCTCCCGACGAAAGGGGAAGGGGGCGACCACTTCCGGACTCCAACACTGGCCGAACGGATGAGGAGGACAAGGTGACGGAACCGGGCGGAGTCCGGACACGTCCGACGGGCATGAGATCGACCCCCCTCCGCATCGCCATGATCGCCGCGCTGCTGGCGGCGAGCGGGTGCGCGGCCGGCGATCCCGGCACCCCCGCGCCGCCACCGTCCGCTCCCGTCTCGCCGCCCGCCGCGACCGCCTCCCCGGGCCCCACCGCCGGAACCCCCGACGCCAGTGCCCCGCCCGAGGCGTCCCGGGCCGCCCGGGTGGTCGTCCGACGCACGGGCGGCTTCGCCGGGCAGAGCGACACGGTCACCGTCGAACCGGACGGCCGATGGACGGCGGTCGACCGCGCCGGCACCCGGCGCACCGGCCGGCTCACGGCCGCGGACCTCGACCGGCTGCGGCGGCTCGCCGCCGAGCCGCGCCTCACCGAGGGCGGCACCGCCGACGCCGCCGGCCGCTGCTCCGACGCCTACGAATACCGACTCACCGTCGGCACCGCCACGATCGACTGGACCGACTGCCCGGTCGCGGGCACGCCACCGCAGGCCGCTTCGGCGCTGGCCGCGCTCGTGCTCACCGCCGCCGGTTGACCCGCCGCCGGGCCGGAGGAGCGCTTCATCGAGGCGGGCTCCAACCCGGCGGGCGTCAGAACCGGTAGTCCGGGGGCAGCCCGGTGCCGCGCAGCTCGGCCGGCAGGTGGGCGACGTCGTTGACGGCGACCAGGGTCGGCGGCCCGGCCGAGCTGTAACGGATCACGGTCAGCCCGGCGTTGTGGTGGTTCAGCCCCAGCCAACGCCCGGGCGGGGCGTCCAACGCGTGCCGGACCAGCCAGGCGATCAGGAACGTGTGGGTGACCACCAGCACCAGGTCGTCTCCGTCGGCCGGCGGGGCGGCGAAGCGCGCGACGGCCGCCGCCGTCAGCCGCGGCCCGTCGACCCGCTCGCTCGCGGAGAACCCCGCCAGAAGCCTCGCGTACGCCGCAGGCAGGCCGGCCGGGTCGGTGTCGTGCGGCAGGTGGTCGCCGGCCAGCTCCGTCGCGTACACCGGGATCCCGGGCAGGGACCGGGCGACCAGGCCTGCGGTCTGCGCGGCCCGGGGCAGCGGCCCGTGGTGGACGGCGGTGAAGGGCACCCCGGCCAGCCGCTCGCCGAGCAGGGCCGCCTGCCGCCGGCCCCGGGCGGAGAGCCCCACCTCCGGCGGGTCGTCCGTAGCGCCGGCGGGCCGGTCCTGCTCACCGTGCCGGGCCAGGAACAGCAGGCGGCTCGCCATCGTCACCTCGTACGGGTCGGGAGGCGCGATGCTAACCCGCGCCTCCCGACCCGCCCGCCCCGCTCAGCCGCGCGGGAACATCTGACCGATACGGATCTTGTTGCCGAACGGGTCCCGGATGCCGAAGTCGATGCCGTACGGGCGCTCGGTCGGCTCGTCGGTGATCTCCACGCCCTTGGCGACCAGGTCTTCGTGCGTCTTGTGCGCGTCGTCGGTGGTCATGAAGAGGTAGCCGCCCAGCGCCCCCTTGGTGAGCAGCTCGCGGACCTGCTCGGCCGTGGCCGGGTCCAGGGCCGGCGAGCCGGGCGTCTCCAGCAGGATCTCCCGCTCCGGGTCGCCGGGCAGGTTGACCGTCAGCCAGCGCATGAAGCCGAGGTCCTGGTCGGTGTTGACCTCCATGCCGAGCTTGCCGACGTAGAAGTCGAGGGCCTCGTCCTGGTCGAGCACGTAGATCTGGGAGCGGCTGATCGCGTTCATCGTCATGCCGAGAACGCTATTCGACCGCCCCGACCTGCTGCTTATCCAAAACTGCTAGGTCGCATCCAGGCCTTGGCGAAGCACGCGGGCACGTCCGCCGGCACCCTGCGCCGGCGGTACTCCGTCGGTGACTCGCCGACGATCTGGCGGAACGTCCGGCTGAAGGTACCGAGGCTGTTGAACCCCACCGCGAAGCAGACCTCGGTGACGTCCCGGTCGGTCTGGGCGAGCAGGTACATGGCCCGCTCGACCCGACGCCGTTGCAGGTACCGGTGCGGGGTCTCGCCGAAGGTGGCGCGGAAGGTGCGGATGAAGTGCGCCTCGGAGACGTGCGCGATCCGGGCCAGGGCGGGGATGTCGAGCAACTCGGCGTACGCCCGGTCCATGGCGTCCCGGGCGCGGAGCATGGCCCGGTTGGACTCCTCCACCGCGCGGCTCATCCCACCTCCGTCCTGCGCGGGCGAACGCCGACGCGGCACCGGCATGCCGTTCTCCAGGACACCGGCAAAACTGTGGAGCCTCGGCCGGGATCGGACCGGCGATCTGATTGGCAGAGGTGGCGGCACCCCGAAGGGGTCAACCAACCGCAGCCGCTTGTCCGTCCCGCCGCCCGTGAGCCCGATTACTGTCGGCGCTGCCGACACTCCGGCGAGCAACGGCGGCGAGTGCCACCGAACGCCTTGTGAAATTGGAGCCCCCGGCCGGGATCGAACCGGCGACATCTCGCTTACAAGGCGAGTGCTCTGGCCAGCTGAGCTACAGGGGCAGGTCGTGCGTGGCCAGCATAAGCGACAGACCTCGGGAGTTGTCCCTCGGCAGGCCCTCCCAGCACGGAAAACGCCGATTTGCCGACCCTGTCGGCTGTCATCCGCCGGCGGGCGGGCGGAACCACGCGGAGATTGATGCCTGGCTGTGCCCGACTGCCCGGAATGTGAATGCCGTCCGTCCCATCCGACGCTTCTCGTGTTGGCAGGTTGCGGAAAGCCGTTTACGGTGCAGTGACACGGATGACAGTTCCGGCGGCCCCCGCTGCCCGGAGCGTCGCCCGGACCGCCGGCGTCACAGGGCGCCGGTTGCTCCTTCACTCGGATCGTCCGGCACGTTCCTGCCGGTGAAAGGAAGCGCTCCACCATGGCTACGGTCACCTACGCGAAGGCGTCCCGCATCTACGCGGGCACCGAGCGTCCCGCAGTGAACCAGCTCGACCTCGAGATCGGCGACGGCGAGTTCCTCGTCCTCGTCGGCCCCTCCGGTTGCGGCAAGTCCACCAGCCTGCGCATGCTCGCCGGCCTGGAGGACGTCGACGACGGCGCGATCTACATCGACCAGCGCGACGTCACCCACCTCCCGCCGAAGTCCCGCGACATCGCGATGGTCTTCCAGAACTACGCCCTCTACCCGCACATGTCGGTGTACGAGAACATGGCGTTCGCGCTGAAGCTGCGCAAGACCCCCAAGGCCGAGATCGACCGGCGGGTCAAGGAGGCGGCCGGGCTCCTCCAGTTGGAGGACTTCCTCGGCCGCAAGCCGAAGGCCCTCTCCGGCGGCCAGCGCCAGCGGGTCGCGATGGGCCGGGCGATCGTCCGCGAGCCCCAGGTCTTCCTCATGGACGAGCCGCTGTCGAACCTCGACGCCAAGCTCCGGGTGCAGACCCGTACCCAGATCGCGTCGCTGCAGGCGAAGCTCGGCATCACCATGGTCTACGTCACCCACGACCAGGTCGAGGCCATGACCATGGGCCACCGGGTGGCCGTCATGCTCGACGGCGTCCTCCAGCAGGTGGACACCCCCCGGGCGCTCTACGACACCCCGGCCAACGTGTTCGTCGCCGGCTTCATGGGCTCCCCGGCCATGAACATCAAGACCGTCCCGCTGAACGAGCAGGGCGCGACGTTCGCGGAGCTGAACATCCCGCTGACCCGCGAGCAGGTCGAGGCGGCCCGCGCCGAGGGCGGCGACCGCAAGGTGACCGTGGGCTTCCGCCCGGAGGACTGCGAGATGGTGAGCCCGACCGAGGGCGGCATGCCCGTCGTGGTCGAGCTGGTCGAGGACCTCGGCTCGGACGTCAACGTCTACGGCCACGCCGCGATGGAGGGCCACAACGAGCGGTTCGTGGTCCGCACCGACCGGCGCACCATGCCGAACATGGGCGACACCGTGTTCGTGAAGCCGCGGACCGGCCGTACCCACGTCTTCAACGCCGCCACCGGCAAGCGGATCTGACGTACGACGCAAGATGGGGGTGCCCGCCGATCGGTGGGCGCCCCCATCGTCGTCTCCGGGCCGGTATCCGGGTGATCATCGAGGTGCCGGTACGCCGGCACGGCCAGGGGCGGTCGGTCGCGGGGTGGTGGAACGGAGCCGGCAGTTGTAGGCCCCGGACAGGCGGAAGGGGCGGCCCGCATCTCGGCGGACCGCCCCTTTCCGTGTCTGCGGGATCAGCCCTCGGCGGCCCGGCGGCGCGACACCTCGGCGAGGGCCACCGCGGCGGCGACGCTGGCGTTGAGCGACTCCACCTCGGAGATCATCGGGATGCTCACGGTAAGGTCGCAGGTCTCGCCGACCAGCCGGGACAGCCCACGCCCCTCCGAGCCGACCACCACGACCAGCGGCCCGACGGCGGCCTCCAGGTCGTACAGGTCGGTCTCGCCGTCGGCGTCCAGGCCGACGACCATGAAGCCGGCGTCCCGGCAGGCCTTGAGCGACCGGGTCAGGTTGGTGACCTGGGCGACGGGCACCCGGGCCGCCGCGCCGGCGCTGGTCCGCCAGGCGGTCGCGGTGATCCCGGCAGCCCGCCGCTCCGGTACGAAGACACCCTGCGCGCCGAACGCGGCGGCGGACCGGATCACCGCACCGAGGTTGCGCGGATCGGTGACGCCGTCCAGCGCCACCAGCAGCGGGGCGGTCTGCTCCAGCGACGCGGCGACCATGTCGTCGAAGGACTCGTACGCGAACGGCGGCACCTGGAGGCCGACGCCCTGGTGCAGCACGCCGCCGGTCATCCGGTCCAGCTCGGCGCGGCTGATCTCCAGGAGGGCGATGCCCCGGTCGGCGGCGGTGCGGACGATCTCGTTGATCCGGTCGTCGCTCTCGATGCCCTGGGCGATGTAGAGCGCGGTGGCCGGCACCTGGGTACGCAGCGACTCCAGCACCGGGTTCCGCCCGACCAGCAGCTCGGGGCTGTCCTTCGCCGGGTTGGACTTGCGGCCCGGCGCGACCCGGGGGCCGGTGCGGCCGGTCGGCTTGCCGCCCCGGCCGGCGGCCCCGCCGCCCCGACCGACCGGAACGCCCCGACCGCCGCCCCTGCCCCAGGTGGTGTCCTTGGTGCCCGGCTTGCCGATCTTCGGGGCACGCCCCTCCTCGCTCGCCGCCCGGAGCTCCTTGTCCTGCTTCCAGGCGGTGCGCTGCGGCAGCTTCTCGGTGCCCGAGTACCCCTTGTGCCAGGGGCGCTCGTCGGCGGGCAGGGTCCTGCCCCGGCCCGCGAGGGAGTCCTTGTTCTTGCCTCCGGAGCCCTTCGGGGCGCCTGCCTTCGACGTCAGTCGCCGGCCACGGCGCTGCGAGTTGCCGGCCATCAGTCCTGCTCTCCAATAGTCCAACGGGGGCCCTGGGGGGTGTCCTCGATCATCACGCCGGCCTGCTTGAGCTGGTCGCGGACGGCGTCCGCGGCGGCCCAGTCCTTGCGGCTGCGGGCCTGCGCGCGCTGCTCCAGGGCCAGCGCGACCAGCGAGTCCATCACGTCGCGCAGGTCATCCACGCGACCGCCGCCCGTCCAGGCCTCGTCCAGGGGGTCGATCCCGAGGATATCCAGCATCGCCCGCACGGAGGCGAGCGCCGTGCGGACGGTCACATCGTCGCCGGAGGTCAGCGCGCTGTTGCCGTCCCGGGTCACCTCCTGGAGCACCGCGAAGGCGGCCGAGGTGTTCAGGTCGTCGTCCATCGCCGCGACGAAGGCCTCCGGCAGTTCCCCGAAGTCACCCGGGCCGACCCGCTCGGCGGCCCGCTGGACGAACCCCTCGATCCGCCGGAAGCCGGTCGCCCAGTCGCGCAGCGAGTCCTCGGTGTAGTCGATCAACGAACGGTAGTGCGCGACCGCGTAGTAGTAGCGCAGCTCGATCGGGCGCACCCCGAGCGACGCGACGTACGCCAGGTCGAGAGCGTTGCCGGCCGACTTGCCCATCTTCGCGCCGCCGATGCTGAGCAGCCCGTGATGCACCCAGTAGCGGGCGAACGGCAGGCCGGCGGCCTGCGACTGGGCGACCTCGTTCTCGTGGTGCGGGAAGGTCAGGTCGAGCCCGCCGCCGTGGATGTCGAACTCGGCGCCCAGGTAGCGCCAGCACATCGCCGAGCACTCGATGTGCCAGCCGGGCCGCCCCCGGCCCCACGGTGAGGGCCAGTACGCGTCGGCCGGCTCGTCGGGCTTCGCGCCCTTCCACAGCGCGAAGTCGCGCGGGTCACGTTTGCCCCGCTCCGGGGCGTCGCCGGCGGCCTGCATGGCGTCGGGCGACTGGCCCGAGAGCGCGCCGTAGGCCGGCCAGGAGGCCACGTCGAAGTAGACGTCGCCGGAGCCGTCGGTGGCCGGGTAGGCGTGCCCGGTGTCGATCAGCTTCGCGATCAGCTCGTGCATCTCCGGGACGTGCCCGGTGGCCCGCGGCTCGTACGTCGGCGGCAGCACGTTCAGCGCCTGATACGCGCCGGTCAGTGCCCGCTCGTTGGCGTACGCGATCGACCAGAACGGCCGGCCCTGTTCCACGGCCTTGACCAGGATCTTGTCGTCGATGTCGGTCAGGTTGCGGATGAACCGGACCTCGAACCCCTTTGCCAGCAGCCAGCGGCGCAGCACGTCGTAGTTGACGCCGGAGCGAAGGTGACCGATGTGCGGGGGTGCTTGGAGGGTGAGACCACACAGGTAGACCCCCACCTTGCCGGCTTCCTGCGGGACGAAGTCCCGCACCGATCGGGTGGCGGTGTCATACAGGCGTAGCGTCACCTCACAAGCGTAGCCGTCCACGCATTCCCGGGTCGCCCGGTGCCGGGTCGTACGCTGCCCTCGTGGATGAGGCGGCACGGGAGTACGGCACGACGGCCCGACCCGGCGACGGGCTGCGCGGGGGCGAGACGGCCCAGACGCTGGACCGGGGGCTGCGGCTGCTGCACCTGGTCGCCGACGCCCCGGGCGGGCTGACCGTCACCGAGGCGGCGAACCTGCTGGGCATCGGCCGGGCGGCCGTCTACCGGCTGGTCGGCGCGCTGAGCGGGCACGGCATGGTGCGGCGGGACGGCGACGGCCGGCTGCGCCTCGGCGCGGGGGTGCTGAACCTGGCCCGCCGGGCCCAGCCGCTGCTCGCCGAGGGCGCGCTGCCCGCCCTGCGCCGGCTCGCCGAGCAGGCCGGCGCGACCGCCCACCTCACCGTGGTCGAGGGCGGCGAGGGGGTCGCACTGGCGGTGGTGGAGCCGAGCTGGACGTCGTTGCACGTGGCGTACCGGACGGGGACGCGGCACCCGCTGGAGCGGGGAGCGGCCGGTCGGGCCATCCTCGGCGGCCGGTCGGGCTCCGCCGAGCCGGTGGGTACCAGCGGCGAGTTGCAGCCCGGCGCGTACGGGGTGGCCGCGCCGGTACTCGGCGTACCGGGCCTGGAGGCGAGCGTCGGGGTGGTCGCGCTGGCCCCGCTCGACCCGGAGGTGGTCGGCGGGCAGGTGCTCGCAGCGGCCACCGCCGTCGCCACCGCCCTCGCCTTCTGACGCCGGCCGCCGGGCCCGACGCGTCGGTCGGGAGGACGCCATTAGCACAGCCGGAGGGCACCCGGCTGGTTGTCCACAGGGGGATGGGTCGACCGGGCGAGGCGTTGTCCACAGGGGTATCCAGGCGCGGCGGCTGCCGGGAGCCTGGGCGCATGCCCCGACACCCTGATCGCCCGTCCGCCCTCGCCTGGCAGGTCTTCCGTGCCTCCGAGGCGATCCGGCTGGGCCTCGTCACCGCCCACAAGCTACGCAGCTCGGCGTGGGTCAACCTGCGCCGCGACATCTACGCCGACTCGCGCCTCGACCTGGACCACACGCTGGCCTGCCGCGCGGCGTCCCTGCAACTGCCCCCGGGCTCGGCGCTCGCCGGCCCGTCGGCGGCGCTGCTGTACGGGGTCGAGCACGCCGCCGAGTTCTCCGACGAGGTGCACGTGGCCAGCCCCCGCACAGCGGGGCTGCGCAGCCAGCGGGGGCTCCGGGTGCACCTGACCGACCTGCGGCCCCCCGCCCCGCCACCGGCCCCCGCAGCGCTGCTCACTCCCGTCCCGCTGCCCGCCCCTGCCCCGCTGTCCGCCCACGTACCGCTGTCCGCCCGCTCCTCGCTGCCGGCCCACGGTCCGGCCACGATCGGGGCAGCACCATCGCCCGCCCCGGGTGCCGTCCGCACGGCGCCACAGCCGCGCGGCGCCACCCGATCGACGCCACCACCGCGCGACGCCGCTCGCGCCGTCGGGTTGCGGATCGGCCGGGGCGCCGCGGGTGGGGAGGGTGGCGCGGCTGTCGCGGTGCGTCCGGAAGACCTGACCGTTGCCGGGGCGACGCCGATCGCGGTCGCGGCGGCGGCGTGGGCGCTCCCCCGCACCGATCCGGCGACGGCGGCCTGGGAGACCGCCGTCTGGCTGGAGCCCCTCCGGGCCGTCGGGATCGTCGACAGCCTGCTCCGCAAGGGCCTGACCACCCGGGACGCGTTGACCGCGATCGGGGTCCGCCACGCGGACCGGCCCGGGGGCCGGCGGGCGAGGTGGGTCTTCGGCCTGGCCGATCCCGGGGCGCAGTCACCGCCGGAGTCCGAGTTGCGGGTCCGGCTGGTGCTCGCCGGGCTGCCCCGCCCGGTCGCCCGGCACCCGGTCCGGCTGGCCCCGGGGCTCGTCCTGCACCCGGGCCTGGCCTGGCCGGAGTTCCGCGTCGCGGTCGAGTACGACGGCAACCCGCACGCCGACGCCGAGCAGCTGCACCGCGACCGCCGGCGGCTCAACCAGCTCGTCTGCGCGGGATGGATCGTGCTGCACGCGCCGGGCCGCCGCCTACGGCACGACTTCCCCGCGCTGACGCGGGAGGTCCATGCCGCCCTGGCCGCCCGGGGTTGGCGGCGTTGATCCCCGGGACGACGAGGGCCCGGACGACCGTGGTCGCCCGGGCCCTCCCGGTGGCACCGGTGGTCACCCGCGGGTCTTCACCGCCGCGTACGCGTCGATGATCCCGTGGCCGTAGAAGCCGTTGAACTTCGAGTCACCCGCGCAGTAGGCGTTGAACTCGGCGTCCCGGCCCTCGTTGGTGTACGTCTGCAGACGCGGCTCCGGGCAGGCACGCTCCGTGGCGGTGCGGTAGAGCTGCCGCTCGACCTTGGCCGGGTCCATGCCCAGGCCGTCCCGGGTCTTCTTGCCGTACTTGCTGACGATCAGCGCGGCGACGCCACTGACGTGCGGCGACGCCATCGAGGTGCCCTGAAGGTAGGTGTAGTACCCGCAGTCGCCGTTGGCCTTGCACTGCTTGAACACCGACTCCTCGAAGCCCTCGACGATGTTGCCGTTCTCGTCGACCGACCCCTCCTCCTGGAGCACGTGCTTCGGGTACGTGGAGAGGATCATGTTGGCGTCGAGGCGGTAGGTGTCCGTGCCGAAACCGTCGCGGAACCAGCCACCCGGCGCGGCGACCGAGATCTGCTCGGTGCCGTAGTTCGAGTAGTCGGCCTTCTTGCCGGAGGGGCCGACCGCCGACACGCCGATCACGTGCGGGCCCTCCACCGGGAGGTCCCAGCAGGTGGCGTTGTCGATCGGACGGTCGTACGGGTCGGCGCCGTAGTCCGGGCTGGAGGTGTCGGTGCGCGGCGCGCCCAGGTCCTCGTGGTTGTTGCCCAGCGAGCCGACCAGGGTGACGCCCTTGCGGTGGGCGAAGTCGAGCGCCCGCTTCATGGCCTCGATGGTCGCCCGCTGCTCGGTCTGCGCCTGCGGCGAGTCGGCCGGGTTCGCGGTGCAGTTGTAGAGCCACGGGTCGACGTAGAAGGACATGTTCACCACGTCGAGACCGACCTTGCCCGCGTGCACCAGGGCGTTGACGACCGGGTCGAGGAAGAAGTAGCCGGAGTCCTGGCCACCCTTCAGCTCGACCAGGGTGACGTTCGGGGCGACGCCGGAGAGACCGAACCCGTTCGCGGCGGCACCGATGGTGCCGGCGACGTGGGTCCCGTGGCCGCCGTCGTCGGTGCCGACCGGGTCGAGGCAGCTCGCCACCTCGCACTCCCCGTCGACCTCGGGGATGTCCGGGGCGAAGTTGCGCGACAGGGACCAGCTGAAGTTCGGCGCGAGGTCGGGGTTGGTGGCGTCGACACCGGTGTCCAGGATGCCGACGGTGACCCGACGGTCGCCCGGCTCCACCTTGCGGGCCTCGTCGGCCCGGATCATCTCCAGTCCCCAGAGCTTCTCGTCCAGCGGGTCCATCTTCTTGCCCCGCTTGGCGACGGCGCCCTTGGCCTTGGCCTTGGCCTGGGCGAGGAGGTGCTCCTGCTCGACCCGGTCGAGCTTGGGCTTGCGGCCGATCGCCTTCCGCTCGGCCGCGCCGAGCAGGGCCGCGTTCGCGGTCGCCCGGCCGGCGAAGTCGGTGCGGTCGCTGGTGACCTGGAACAGCCCGACCTCGTCGGTGCGGGAAACCACGGTGCCGCCCGCGGCGGTGATGGCGGCGATCGCCGTGTCGGCGGAGACGCCGGCCTTCGCGACGACGGTGAACTCCCGGGTCGCGGTCGGCTCGGCGTTCGCCGTGCCCACCACGCCGGTCACCGTGAGTGCCAACGCCGTTGCGGTCGCGACGGCACCGGCGGTGAAGCGCTTGCTCACCACATCAGATCCTCTCGTTGAGGGACGTGGCAGTCATCCCATATCACCGATGGGCGTTCCGCCAGCTGGGAGTCCGTATTGCACGTCATTCAGGCTTTCGTCGGCTCGCTGTCGTCGCGGCGTCAAACGGGCGTCCCGGCGTGGGAGGAGCTACGCCTCGCTCATCTCGCGGCCGGCGCAGAGCCGGTCGACCGCGTCCAGCAGGTCGGCCAGGGTGGAGACCTCTGCGTCGGCCGGCACACCGGGCGGGCGGGGAAGGCCGAGGCGGTTGAGCCAGACCGCCCGCAGGCCGGCCCGCCGGGCCCCGAGCACGTCGAGGTTGGGCGAGTCGCCCACGTGCACGATCCGCTCCGGCGGCACCCCGGCAGCCTCGACCACCGCGGCGAAGAACTCGGGGGCGGGCTTCTTCGGCAGGCCGTTCTCGTGGGCGTACAACTCGAAGGCGAACTCGCCGGCGAGGCCGCAGCGCTCGGCGCGACTGTTGCCGTTGGTGGCGTAGCCCAGGGCGTACCGGCCGCGCAGCGCGGCGAGCGCAGGCAGCACGTCGGGGAAGGGGCGGGTCAGCGCGAAGCGCCGGGCGAAGAAGACCGCCGCGATGTCGTCCAGGTGCGCGTCGAGGCCGGCCCGGGCGAGCGACCGGGCCAGCGCGGCCCGCCGGATCTCCAGGACGGGGGCGGCGCTCATCGCGGCGAACACCGCGTGCCAGTCGGACTCCAGCTCCGCGAGGCTGATCCCGGCCGCCGCCGGGGTCAGCCTCCGCATCTCCTCCAGTACGGCCACCAGCCCGCCGGTGACCGCCGGGCGCAGATCGATCAGGGTCTCGTCGGCGTCGAACACGACATGGGTCAGCATCCGGCCAGACTTCCACCCACCGGCGCGATCGTGGGGGCGTCAGCCCTCGGCGGCGAGCGCGGGCTCGACGGGACGGCGGCCCGGCCGGTCGTCGACGGGCGACCCGCGCAGCTCGTCGAGGCGGACCAGGGCGACCCCGGCGACGATCAGGGCGCCGCCGAACAGTTGCACGACGGTCGGCAGCTCGCCCAGCACCAGCCAGGCGATGAGCACCGCGAACATCACCTCGGTCAGCCCGACGAACGAGGAGAGCCGGGCCCCGAGAATCCGGGTCCCGGCGATCCCGGCCAGGTACGCGACCACAGCGGCGACCAGTGACAGGCCGGCGATGGGGACCAGCCAGCTGGTGCGCTGCCCCGCGAAGGTCACCTCACCGAAGGTGGCCCGCAGCGGCAGCGCCCCGGCCAGGCCCAGCAGGAGCAGGACCGCCGCGCCGACGGCCATACCGGCGCTGGCCATCGTCACGGACGGCAGGCCGTCGTCGAGGCGGCCGGCGATCACGAAGTACCCGGCCAGCCCGACCGCCGCGCCCAGCCCCCAGAGCACGCCGACCGGGTCGAGGCGGCCGGCGCCGGTCAGGTCGAGGACGCCGACGAGGCCGGCCAGCGCCGCGACCGCCCCGGCCACGGTCAGCCGGCGCGGGCGCTGCCCGTGGACCAACCACATCCAGCCGACCACGAGGATGATGCCCAGGTACTCCAGCAGCAGCGCCACGCCGACCGGGAGGTAGCGGACGGCGTTGAAGAAGCACGCCTGGGCGAGCGCGACGCCGAGGAGCCCGAAGACGCCGACCGGGGCGAGGTTGCGCCGCAGCACGCCCCACCGGCCGCGCACGGCCAGCACCCCGGGCACCGCGAGGACGGCGGCGGCGAGGCCGACCCGGGCGACCACCGCAGCCTCCGCGGACCACCCGGCCTCGATCAGCGACCGGGCGAAGGTGCCCGAGGTGGCGAACGTGACGGCCGACAGCAGCACCAGGCCGAGACCGGTGCCGGCGGCGGGTCGTGGACGCATCGAATTCCCCAGTACGTCATGAGTGAAGTAGCCTTACGCCAATGACGCTAGGCGGGTCACCTGACAGGGGTCAAGTTGCTTTTCGCCCATGACACCGAGTGCGGGCTGATCGCCGCCGCCGCCCTGGTCAACACCACCGGCGGCCACGGCGAGGCGCTACCCGACGTGGCCGCCCTGGACGCGTTCTTCGCCGCGCACGGCTGGACCGGCCGGCACGAGCACACCGAGGCGGAGCTGCGGGCCGTCCGAGAACTGCGCCCCCGGCTGCGCCGGATCTGGCACGCCGACACCGACGGGATCGTCGCCATCGTCAACGGGCTGCTGCGCGAGGCCGGGGCGCTGCCGCAGCTCGTCCGGCACGACGACGAGCCGTACCACCTGCACGCCGTGCCCAGGGACGCACCGCTGGCCACCCGGATGGCGGTCGAGGCCGCGATGGCCCTGGCCGACCTGGTACGCAGCGGCGAGCTGGGCCGGCTGCGCGGGTGCGACCACCCGGACTGCGACAACGTGCTGGTCGACCTGTCGAAGAACCGTTCCCGGCGGTACTGCGACGCGAGCTGCGGGAACCGCGCCGCGGTCACCGCCTACCGGGCCCGCAGGGCCACCGCCCGCCCCTGACCCACGTCGCGCCGCCACCCGCCCTCAAGGCGGGATTCGCGACGCCTTGATGCCGCCGCGTCATCGACGCGGAGTCGATCAATCGGCAGGCGGCCGGGGAAGCGTGGTCAGGAGGAAGTATCCGTCATGAGCCAACGGGAGACGGCGACGCGAAGCAGGACATTGTCCCCGGCGGGCCCGGCCGGGGCGGTGACGTCCCAGTCGTACTTGCGGCGGAACCCGTCGACGGCCCACTCCGGGAAGGACGAGCGCACGATGGTGACCGCGCCCTCCGCCACCACCGGGTACACGCCGTCCGGCAGCGCCAGCGACACCCGGGGATCGGCAACAATGTTACGGGTCTTCCGGTTCCGCTCCTGCGTGCAGATCCACCACTCGCCGTCCCGGTACAGGAACCAGACCGGCGTGACGTGCGGCGATCCGTCCGGTCGCACCGTGCACAGCCAGACGATCCGTTCCCGCTCGAGCCGCTCCAGGATCTCCGGATCGAGCACTATCTCTCCGATCACTGCGGCATCGCCGCGACGAGGGCCAGCCACGAGGCCGGGCCGACGGTCAGCACCGGCCCCGTCGGGTCCTTACTCCGGCCGTGACGTATCCGCGGCCGGCCCGGCTCCGCCACCAGGAAGGCCGACGCCGTCGTCTGTTCATCGATCATCGGCAACCGCCCTCCACACCGATAGTGATCCACGCCGACGCTCCGCAGCCTGCGGAAGGCCCGGCACAAAACGGATCCCGCAGCCGTCGGCTACTTTACCGATCATCTGACTGTCGAGGGAGGCCGATCCGTGCCCCGGCCCCCGCACGACCGGGGGGTTGCACCCCCCGCCAGGCAGAACCCGAGCCAGGCCGGGCGGCCGGGGTCAGGGGTGGGTCATCCGGAGCAGGTCGAGGGCCTCGTCGAGCTGGTCCGCGGTGAGCCTGCCGTCGGCCACGTGGCCCCGGGCGATCACCACGTCCCGGATGGACATCTCCTTGGCCAGCGCCTCCTTGGCGATCGAGGCGGCCTCGTCGTACCCGAGGTGACGGTTCAGGGGGGTGACGATCGACGGCGAGCCCTCGGCGTACGCCAGGCAGACGTCGGCGTTCGCGACCAGGCCGGCCACGCAGCGGTCGGCGAGCAGGCGGCTCGACGCGGCGATCAGCCGGATCGACTCCAGCAGGTTGCGGGCCATCACCGGCAGCATGACGTTCAGCTCGAAGTCGCCCTGTGAGCCGGCGAAGCCGACCGTGGCGTCGTTGCCGACCACCTGGGCGCAGACCTGCCGGACGGCCTCGGCGACGACCGGGTTCACCTTCCCCGGCATGATCGACGAGCCGGGCTGGAGGTCCGGGATGCGCAGCTCGCGCAGGCCGGCCCGGGGGCCCGAGCCCATCCACCGGATGTCGTTGGCGATCTTGTAGAGGCCGACCGCGATGGTCCGGAGCTGCCCGGACGTCTCCACCAGCGCGTCCCGGGCACCCTGCGCCTCGAAGTGGTTGCGGGCCTCGGTGAGCGGCAGGCCGGTGGACTCGCGCAGCTTGGCGATCACCGCCGCGGCGAAGCCGAACGGGGTGTTGATCCCGGTGCCCACGGCGGTGCCGCCGAGCGGCAGCTCGGCCAGTCGGGGCAGCGCCCCCTCCAGCCGTTCGACGCCGTAGCGGACCTGGGCGGCGTACCCGCCGAACTCCTGACCCAGGGTGACCGGCGTGGCGTCCATCAGGTGGGTGCGGCCGGCCTTGACCACGGTCTCGAACTCGGCCGACTTGGCCTCCAGCGCCTCGGCGAGGTGGGTCAGCGCCGGCACCAGATCCTCCACGACGAACTGGGTGGCGGCCAGGTGGATCGAGGACGGGAAGACGTCGTTGCTGGACTGGGAAGCGTTCACGTCGTCGTTCGGGTGCACGTCCCGGCCCAGCTCCCGGCCGGCCAGCGTGGCGATCACCTCGTTGGTGTTCATGTTGGACGAGGTGCCCGAGCCGGTCTGGAACACGTCGATCGGGAACTGGTCGTCGTACCCGCCGTCGGCCACGTGCGCGGCGGCGGCGGCGATGGCGGCGGCCACGTCCGCGTCGATCACGCCCAGCTCGCCGTTCACCTGGGCAGCCGCGCCCTTGATCTGGGCCAGGGCCTTGATCTGGGCCGGCTCGATCCCCCGCCCGGAGATCGGGAAGTTCTGCACCGCGCGCTGGGTCTGCGCCCGCCACAACGCCTCGGCGGGCACCTCCACCTCGCCCATCGAGTCGCGTTCGATCCGGTAGCCCGCTGCCTCTGGAGTCGTCACGCCCACCATCCTGCCCCGACCGCCGCCGGGCCGCAGATGATCGCTCAGTCCAACCCGGCGAGCAGCCGCTCGACCTCGTGCCGGTCCGGTGAGCCGAGCTGCCGGAACAGTCCCAGGGCCCGGTGCCAGTGGGACCGGGCGGCGGCCGGGTCGACGGGCCGCAGGCAGCGGGCAATGCCGTCCAGCGCCCGGCCCTGCTCGTAGCGGACGTCGAGCCGCAGCGCGTCGCCGAGCACCCGGCGGTACAGGTCCAGCGCGCTGGCCCGGTCCCCCTCGTCGAGCAGCGCCCGGGCCAGCAGGTTGCGGGACGCGCACTGCCCGGCCCGGTCGCCCACCTCGGTCATGGCGACCAGCGCCTCCCGGTGCCGGGCCGCCGCGCCCTCGGGACGACCCGCCGCACGCTCGATGACGCCCATCTCGTTGAGCAGCTCGCCGACGCCGTACCGGTTGCCGAGCCGGTGCTTGAGTCGCAGCGCGACGTGCAGGCGACGCACGGCCACCTCGCCGTGCCCCAGACGGGCCCGGGCCATGCCGACGTGTCCCACCGCGTTCGCCACGTCGTAGAGGGTGCCGCCGGACCGGGCCAGGGCGAGCTGCCGGCGGGAGACCGCCAGTGACTCCTCCGGCCGGCCGGCCATCAGCAGGATCGACGCCTGGTTCGTGAAGGTGGCGACGATTCCGCCGTCGTGCCCCTCGGCCCGCAGCAGCGCCAGCGCCATGTCCAGATGCGCCAGTGCCGTGGTGAGGTCGCCGGTGACCGAGAGGACCGCGGCCACGTTCTTGTGGGTGCCCGCCTGACCGATCCGGTCGCCCAGGCGTTCCCTCAACCGCAGGGCGACCTTCATCGACGCCAGCGCCTCCGGGTAGCGGCCGAGGCGGTGGTGGCCGGAGGCGAGGTAGTTGTGCATGGTGGCGATCGCGACGTCGTCGCCCAGCCGCTCGGCGGCGCGCAGCCCGGCCTCGTGCGCCTCGATCAGCTCGTCGAGGTGCCCCTCGGAGAACCAGTAGCTCCAACAGGCCCGCGCCAACTGCCAGCAGTACCGGTCGTGGCCCTCCTGCTCGGCCAGCCGTACCAGCGCCACCAGCGTCGCCCGGTTCTCGTCGAGCCAGTCCTGGCCATCGGTCAGGCAGGAGCGGACCAGGTCGGGACGCCCCACCGGCGGCAGCGCGAAGGGGGCGTTGCTGGCCGACCGGTTGACCAGGCGGGCGAGCTCCGCGCCGGTGTGCAGGTGGAAGTTGAGCAGCCGCTCCAACGCCGCCCCCCGCGCCCTGACCGCCCCCGGCTCGGCCAGCCGGTGCCGGGCGTAGTCGCGGACCAGGTCGTGAAAGCGGAACCGGCCCCGCTCCGGCTCCTCGACGAGGTGCGCGTCGACCAGGTCGTCGAGCAGGTCCTGCGCGTCGGACAGGGGCAGGTCCGCCACCGCCGCCGCCACCCGGTTGTCGAAGAACGCCCCCGGGTGCAGCCCGAGCAGCCGGAACATCCGCTGCGCCGCCGGGCTCACCTGCGCGTACGACAGGGCGAAGGCCTGGCCGACGGAGCGTTCGCCCGCGACCAGTTCGGTGAGGGCGTCGCGTCCGGCGGCCAGCCGGCCGGCGAGGTCGGCGACCCGCCAGCTCGGCCGGTGGGCGAGCCGGGCGCCCGCGAGCCGGATCGCCAGCGGGAGGTGGCCGCAACGCCGGACCACCTCGGCGGCGGCGACCGGCTCGGCGGCCGCCCGGTCGACGCCCACCACCCGGGCGAGCAGCTCGACCGCCTCGTCCGGCTCCAGGACGGTCAGCGAGGAGGGCTTCCCGCCGTCCAGACCGGTCAGCCGCCGCCGGCTGGTGATCAGGGTGAGGCAGCCCCGGCCGCTTGGCAGCAGCGGTGCCACCTGCGCGGCGCTGGCCGCGTTGTCGAGCACCACCACGGCCCGCCGGCCGGCGAGTTCGCTGCGCCAGAGCGCGGCCCGCTCGTCGGCGTCGCTGGGGACGCGCTCGCCGGGCACGCCGAGTTGGCGCAGCAGCCCGGCCAGCACGGCGGCCGGCGACAGCGGCTCCCGCTCGCTGTGCCCGTGCAGGTCGACGAACAGGTGCGCGTCCGGGTAGCGGTCGCCGAGGGCGGTAGCCAGGTGCACCGCGAGGGTCGTCTTGCCGCTGCCGGCCATCCCGTCGATGAGCTGGACCCGGGCGTCGTCCTCCTCGATCTCCTTGACCAGCCGGGCGATTGTCTGCTGCCGGCCGGTGAAGTCGCTGATCGCCCGGGGCAGACCCCGCACCGGGGCGGCCGGCCCTCGACCGGACCCGGCCAGCGCCAGGTCGCCGGCGAGGACCCTCTGGTGCAGCTCCTGCAACGCCGGGCCGGGCTCGATGCCCAGCTCCTCGGTGTAGAGCCGTCGGCCCTCGCGGTAGACGGCCAAGGCGTCGGCCTGCCGACCGACCGCGGAGAGGACGAGCATCGACTGGCCGCGCAGCCGCTCCCGCAGCGGGTTGCGGTCCACCGCCTCGGTCAGCTCGTCGACGAGATCGGCGGCGTGGCCGAGCCGCAGCTCGACGTCGACGCACTCCTCCAGCGCGGCGGTCCGCTGCTCGTCGAGGACCTGGGCGCGGCGTCGGACCGTGCGGCTGGTGACACCGCTCAGGGCGGCCCCGCGCCACAGGCCGAGCGCGGCCCGGAACAGGCGCTGCGCCTCCGGCAGCCGGCCGGCCGCCACGGCGGCCCGGGCGGCGTCGACCCGCTCGGCGAAGAGCTCCGCGTCGAGCTCGGCCGGGGCGACCCGGATGCCGTAGCCGGCCGGGTCGGTGAGGATCAGGTCGGCGGGCATGCCCAACTCGGTGAGGCGCCGGCGAAGCCGGGACACGCAGGTCTGGAGCTGCGCCCGGGCGGTGGCCGGGGGCCGGTCCTCCCACACCGCGTCGATCAGCTCCTCCGCCGGCACCACCCGGCCGGAACGCAGCAGGAGCAGTGCGAGCACGGTGCGGTCCCGGGCCGCGGTGACGGTGGCCTCGCCGCCGCCCACCCGCAGTGGTCCCAGGATTCCGAACCGCATGACCGGATGCCCCCCGCTGACCTCGTGGAACTTCCAGCAGCGTAACCCGATGATAACGGGCCGCCACGTGCAGGCCGATAGCGAGATGAGAGCGGATCGGCAGCGCCAAACCGCACAATCGGTCACGGTTGTCGGCGACGGCATCCGACGGGGGCGGTGCGCCCGTCCACTTAGGTGGGCGGGCGCACCGATGTCGCCGCCTGACTTTCTCCCTCTTTCACCGGCCCCACCGCATCTCCTTCCCAGATGGCCGAAGCATCGATGCCAGCCGAAATATCTGCACGGAAAAACACTCACGAAGTTAAGATCGTTCAACCATCTCGACCTCAGTGGAGGGCAGCATCGTGCAGGTCAACGGGGGTTCCAGCGGGGTACCTTCCAAACGTCCCCGGCGCATGCCGCGCCGCTTCGTCACCGTAGGGCTCGCCGCCCTACTCGCCGGCACCGGGGCACTGGCCACCGCAGGCCCGGCCACCGCGTCGGCGAACACCGCGCCCGACGTGCCGGGCAACCTCAGCGTTGCCGACCTGACCTGTGCCGCCGGCCTGGCCGTGAGCACCACCACGCCGTACTTCAGGGCAACCGTCAGCGACCCGGACGCGCAGCCGGCGGCCATGGAACAGGTCACCGCGACCTTCGCCTGGTGGCCCGTCGAGCAGCCGACGCAGCGGACCGAGTGGACGTCCTCGGCGAAGGCCGCGCCGGGCCAGTTCCGGTACGACGTCCCGGCTGGTTCCCTGGTCGACGGCGGGACGTACGCGTTCGCCGTGCGGGCCACCGACTCGGCCGATGCCGCCTCGGCCTGGTCGGCGGAGTGTCGGTTCACCGTCGACACCACCCAACCGGCTCAGCCGACGGTCAGTTCGCCGGACTACCCGGCCGACTTGGGCTGGTACGGCGGGCCGGGCATCCCGGGCCAGTTCACCTTCGCGGCGAACGGCGACACCGACACCGACAAGTTCCGATACGACCTGTCCGGGGGGCCGACGAGCTACGTGGCCCCCGACCAGCCGGGCGGCTCGGCGACGGTCACCATCACGCCGGACGACGACGGGCCGCGGGTCCTGTCGGTGCGGGCGGTGGACCGGGCGGGCAACGTGTCGCCCGCCACCACTTACACGTTCCGGGTACGCGTCACCAGCCCGATGATCACCGACGGCAACCCGACCGCCGGGTACGGCCAGCCGCGTGCCCTGACCTTCGCGCCGGGCATGGATGACGTGGCCGAGTACACCTACCGGCTCAACGACGGGCCGGAGCAGATTGTGGGCGCGGCCGTCGACGGCACGGCCACGGTCACGGTCACGCCGACCCGGCCGGGCTACAACGACGTGTACGTGCGCAGCCGCACGGCCGGCGACCTGCCCTCGGGCGAGGCCCACCATCGCTTCTACCTGGCGACCAAGCCGACCGTCAGCTCCGTCGAGTACCCGATCGGCAAGTTGGGCGCGGTGGCCGGAACGCCCGGCACGTTCGTCTTCGGGCCCGGGATGGCCGGGGTGACGGAGTACGTCTACTCGTTCGACGGGCGCCCCGCCCAGACGGTCGCCGCTGGCACGGACGGCTCCGCGTCGGTGACCTACACCCCGACGACCGCCACCATCCACCGGGTCGCCGTCTACACCCGCACCGGCGACGGGGTCGTGTCGGAGACCCTCAGCGGCACGTTCCTCGTCGGCCGGGCGACCTGACGCAGGTTGACGACGAAGGGGCGTCGGGCTTCCGCCCGGCGCCCCTTTCGCGTGCGACGACTTCGGTGGCCCGACCGGTCAGCGGCGGCCGACGGTGAGCACGGGCTTGGTGACCTCGGCGAAGAAGTCGTTGCCCTTGTCGTCGACGACGACGAAGGCCGGGAAGTCCTCCACCTCGATCTTCCAGACCGCCTCCATGCCCAGCTCGGCGTACTCGAGCACCTCGACGTGGCGGATGCAGTCCTGGGCGAGCCGGGCCGCCGGGCCGCCGATCGAGCCGAGGTAGAAGCCGCCGTGCCGCTGGCAGGAGCGGGTCACCTGGGCGGACCGGTTGCCCTTGGCCAGCATCACCATCGAGCCCCCGGCTGCCTGGAACTTCTCCACGTACGCGTCCATCCGGCCGGCCGTGGTCGGGCCGAACGAGCCGGAGGCGTACCCCTCGGGGGTCTTGGCCGGGCCGGCGTAGTAGACGGCGTGGTCGCGCAGGTACTGCGGCATCGCCTCGCCCGCGTCCAGCCGCTCGGCGATCTTCGCGTGCGCGATGTCCCGGGCGACGACCAGCGGGCCGGTCAGCGACAGCCGGGTCTTCACCGGGTACTTGGACAGCTCGGCGCGGATGTCGTCCATCGGCCGGTTGAGGTCGACCCGGACCACCTCGGACGCGTCGAGCGTCTCGTCGGTGACGTCGGGCAGGTACCGCGCCGGGTCGGTCTCCAGGCGCTCCAGCCACACGCCCGACGGGGTGATCTTGGCGACCGCCTGCCGGTCCGCCGAGCAGGACACGGCGATCGCCACCGGACAGGACGCGCCGTGCCGGGGCAGCCGGACCACCCGCACGTCGTGGCAGAAGTACCGGCCGCCGAACTGCGCGCCGATGCCGAAGTTGCGGGTCAGCTCCAGCACCTCGGCCTCCAGCTCCAGGTCCCGGAAGCCGTGCGCGGTCATCGAACCGGAGGTGGGCAGCGCGTCGAGGTACTTCGCCGAGGCGTACTTGGCGGTCTTGAGGGCGTACTCGCCGCTGGTGCCGCCGATGACGACGGCCAGGTGGTACGGCGGGCAGGCCGAGGTGCCGATCAGCCGCAGCTTCTCCTCCAGGAACTGCATCATCCGCGTGGGATTCAACAGCGCCTTGGTCTCCTGGTAGAGGTACGACTTGTTGGCCGAGCCGCCGCCCTTGGCCATGAACAGGAACTTGTACGCGTCCGGATGGCCGTCCGGGTCCTCGGCGTAGATCTCCACCTGCGCGGGCAGGTTGCTGCCGGTGTTCCGCTCGTCCCACATGGTCAGCGGGGCGAGCTGCGAGTAGCGCAGGTTCAGCTTCGTGTACGCCTGGTACACGCCCCGGGAGATCGCCTCGGCGTCGCCGCCGTCGGTCAGCACGTGCCGGCCGCGTTTGCCCATCACGATGGCCGTGCCGGTGTCCTGGCACATCGGCAGCACCCCGCCGGCGGCGATGTTCGCGTTGCGCAGCAGGTCCAGCGCGACGAACCGGTCGTTCGGCGAGGCCGCCGGGTCGTCGATGATCGACCGGAGCTGGGCCAGGTGCGCGGGGCGGAGGTAGTGGGCGATGTCGTGCATCGCCTCGGCGGTCAGCGCGGTCAGCGCGGCCGGCTCCACGGTCAGGAACCGGCGCCCGCCCGGCCCGTGGACGACGTCGACGCCCTCGTCGGTGACCAGGCGGTACTCGGTCTGGTCGGGCCCGGTCGGCAGCAAGGGAGCGTAGGAGAACGCGGCACTGCTCATGAGCGGAAAGCCTAGGGCAGGCGGGTGGATCGGGGACACCCGACGGGTCGGTCCTGGGACGCCGCTCTCACCCGTCGCGCTCAGCCGTCCTTGTCGTCCTGTTCGGGGCAGAGTTCCCGCTTCGGCCCGCAGTCGCCGTCGTCGCCGGGGCCCCCGTCGGTGCCCCCGCCGGGGTCACCCGGGCCGCGGTCACCCGGGCCGGGGACGCCACCGTCGCCCGGCGGCCGCGTGGGGGCCGTCCCGCCCGCGCCGAAGCGGACGTAGCCGATCTCCCGCCCCTCGCCGATGACCATGCCGGCCGGGCCGATGGCCAGGGCGTTCGCCGAGGTCCGCAGCACCACCAGTTCCTTTCCGGTACGCGGGTCCAGCGCGATCAGCCGGTTCGGCTTCTCCTCGGCGAGCACCGCCGCGTACGGGGTGAGCGTCCCACCGCTCCGGCCACCGGCCGCCCGGGTCCACCGGGTCCGGTCCACGCCCAACTCCCGGGCGACGATCGACCGCTTGTCGGCGGTGCGGACCAGCGCGTACCGGTCGTCGACCGCGATCAGCTTCTCCCCCTCGCCGTTGACCTGGAGCAGCCGGCCGTCGTACCCGTCGATGACGGCCTCCCGACCGTTCGGGGCGACGCCGATCAACACGTTCCGCGCGCCCTGCGGGTCCTCCCGCTGGGCGCAGCCGGCGCTGTCGGCGGTGCGCAGGTTGATCCCGGTGCGCCGCCACACCTGCCGGCCGGTGGTCGGGTCGTGGGCGGTGAGGGTGAACGCGCACGCGCCGTCCTGCGAGACCGCCCGGATCCGCAGCATCCGGCCGCCGACCACCGCGAGCCGCTCGTCCCGCCCGGGCTCGACGTCCTGGAGCACCCGCCCGGTGGCGGTGTCCACGACGTGCACCCGGCCGTCGACCGGGAAGCCGAGCAGCGGGGGCACCGCCTCCGGGCCGGCCACCCCGTCGTCGACCCGGGTGGTGCTCAGCCGGCGGGTGCCGAGCAGGTCCGGGTTGTCGGCGAAGAGGCCGGTGCTGACGCCGGGCAGGAACGCCGTCCACAGGGGCGCGGTGCCGCGCGGGTCCCAGGCGCTCAGTGTGCAGTCGGTCGCCTCGGTGCACCGGGCGTCGAGCAGCAGGTTCCGGTACGTCCACACGGCCACCGCGTCGGCGTCGCGGCGGCGGGTCGCCCCGGTTGTCGGGTCGAGCAGCTCGTACCCCTTGACCAGGAGCTTTCCCACGGCGACGACCGGGTCGCGGTCGCCGCCGGCCACGGCGGACCAGTCGGCCTTGCGCTCCCAGAGCTGGACGCCGGTGGCGAGGCTGCGCGCCTCGACCCGGGTGCGCTGCTCGACGACGACGGCGCCGCCGGCGATCGTGACGCTCTTCGGGGTCCCGCCGATCCGTTGCTGCCAGACCACGTCGGGCTCGGAGATCGGCTCGCTGCGGTCGACCCAGTCCCACACCCCGGGCCACGGGTTCCACACCCCGGCGGCGGCGAGGACGACCACCGTGACGAGGGCGAGCAGCAGCCAGCCACGCAACCTGAGGCCGCCCACCTTCGCCACACCGGACACGGTAACGACGATCACCGCCGGGCCGAATGCCCACGCGCCCGTGTCGCGGTGCTTTCTGCGCCGCGGACGTGTTAAGAGGGCCCCTGCTCCACCGGAGGCGTCAAGCGGGTGCCCTCGTCTCCCGGGCCGCGGAGCGGACGAGGGGGAGCACCCGGTACGGGATCTGCTGGGCGAGCGCGATGATCGTCGACGCCCGGCGGATGCCCTCGTACGAGACGATCTGGTCGATCACCCGCTGGAGGTCGGCGTTGGACCGGGCGACGATCCGGCAGAGCAGGTCGCTGGAGCCGGTGATGGTGTGCGCCTCCAGCACCTCGGGGATCGCCGCGAGGTGCGCGGTGACCGCGTCGTGCCCGAGCCGCTGGCTGATCTCCAGGGTGACGAAGCTGGTCACCCCGAAGCCGATCGCGGCCGGGGAGACGTCCGGCCCGAAGCCGCCGATCACGCCCCGGTCGACGAGCTTGTCGAGCCGGGCCTGGACGGTTCCCCGGGCCACCCCGAGCCGCCGGGAGCACTCCAGCACCCCGATCCGGGGCTCGTCGGCGAGCAGCCCGATGAGTCGCGCGTCGAGTTCGTCGAGCTGGACACCCTGCACAGCGGTCACGGGTGCAGACCATACCGAATGCGCAACCTGACCAGGGATTCGGCTAACTGTTGCCCAATCACCCGCAATCCGGCGATCCTCGCCAGACAACCCACCGACGGCGGCCCGCGAGGCCGGCCGGTACGCAAGGGAGGTCACCATGACCCAGGCGATCGACCGACCCCAGTCGACCGAGGACTTCGACGTCGACGTGCTGGTCGGCGCAGTCGACCACGACATCAGCCGCGACCCGTTCCCGGTCCGGGGGCTCGACCACCTGCACTTCCTGGTCGGCAACGCCAAGCAGGCCGCGCACTACTACTCGACCGCGTTCGGCATGACCTGCGTGGCGTACCGGGGGCCGGAGCAGGGCTACCGGGACCACGCCGAGTACGTGCTGACCAGCGGCTCGGCCCGGTTCGTGCTGACCGGCGCGGTGCGCCCGGACGCGGCCGGCGCGGACCACGTGACGAAGCACAGCGACGGCGTCAGCGACATCGCGCTGGAGGTGCCGGACGTCGACGCCGCGTACGCGCACGCCACCGCGCAGGGCGCGACCGGCCTGATCGAGCCGCACGACGTCTCCGACGAGCACGGCACCGTACGGATGGCGGCCATCGCCGCGTACGGCGACACCCGGCACACCCTGGTCGACCGGTCCCGGTACACCGGCCCGTTCCTGCCCGGCTTCGTGGCCCGGGGGCCGATCGTGGACCGGCAGCCGATGATCGACGCCGGCCTCCAGCCGAAGCGCTTCTTCCAGGCCGTCGACCACGTGGTCGGCAACGTGGAGCTGGGCCGGATGGACGAATGGGTGGAGTTCTACAAGCGGGTGATGGGCTTCTCCAACATGGCGGAGTTCATCGGCGACGACATCGCCACCGACTACTCGGCCCTGATGAGCAAGGTCGTCGCGAACGGCACCCGGAAGGTGAAGTTCCCGCTCAACGAGCCGGCCGTGGCCCGCAAGAAGTCGCAGATCGACGAGTACCTGGAGTTCTACCAGGGGCCCGGCGCCCAGCACATCGCCGTGGCCACCAACGACATCCTGGGCAGCGTCGACGCGATGCGCGCGGCCGGCGTCGAGTTCCTGGACACCCCGGACTCGTACTACGAGGACCCGGAGCTGCGCGCCCGGATCGGCAACGTCCGGGCACCGATCGAGGAGCTGAAGGCCCGCAAGATCCTGGTCGACCGGGATGAGGACGGCTACCTGCTCCAGATCTTCACCAAGCCGGTGCAGGACCGCCCGACGGTCTTCTTCGAGCTGATCGAGCGGCACGGCTCGCTGGGCTTCGGCAAGGGCAACTTCAAGGCCCTGTTCGAGGCCATCGAGCGGGAGCAGGAGAAGCGGGGCAACCTGTAGCCCACCTGCGACACTGTCCAGCGTGACCCAGCCTCCGACGTACCCGACGCCGCCGGCCGGTGGGCAGCCGCCCGCCGCCGGTGGCGTCGCGCCGCCCCCCGCCCCGGCCCCGCCGGGGTACGCCGTTCCGGCGCAGCCCGGCCCCACCGGCTACGCCCCGCCGGGCGCCTCCGCCGGCCCGCCGCCGTCGCCCGGCTGGACCGGCCCGCCCGGCTACGCCCCGCCCCCCGGCTGGGCCCCGCCGCCGCCACGTCCCGGGTTCGCGCCGGTACCGGTCAGCCCCGGCGGGCAGCCGCTGGCCAGCTTCGGCGACCGCCTGCTGGCCTTCCTGATCGACAGCGCTCTCGCCAGCGTGGTCGCCGCGGTGCTGTTCGTGCCGGTCATCATGATCTTTTCGTTCAGGATCCTCGGCGGCATCGACCAGGCCCACCCGGCCGGCACGTACTACGCGGCCGACGCGGGCGATTTCATCACCGGCTTCATACTGCCGCTGCTCCTGGTCGAGCTGGGGCTCTTGGTCCTGATGCTCGGGCTCTACTGGCTCTACCACGTCGAGTACCTGCGCCGGACCGGGCAGACGCTGGGCAAGAAGGTGATGAAGATCCGGGTCGTCCCGCTCGACCCGACCCGGACGCTGGACCGTGGCATTGCCGGCCGGCGGTACCTGGTGCAGTTCGTCGGGAGCATGTTCGTGCCCGGGCTCAGCTACGTCGACGGGCTCTGGCAGCTGTGGGACAAGCCCTGGCAGCAGTGCCTCCACGACAAGTTCGCCCGGACGGTCGTCGTTAAGGTTGCTCCGTGAGCGTGCAACCAGGCTGGTACGTCGACCCCGCCGACCGCGAGACCAGGCGGTACTGGGACGGTGCGGGCTGGATCGGTGCGCCGATCCCGGTCGACGCCACCCCGCCGGAGGGCCCACCCCCGGTCGAGCCCCCGCCCCCGGCCAGCCCCGCCGCACCGCACGGCCAGCAGGCAACGCCCCCGGGGCAGCACCCCGCGCCGCCCGGCGCCCCTGGGCCGTCCGGGCCCGGCCCGTTCCCCGGCTGGCCGGGACCCGGCCCGCAGCAGGGACCGGTCGGCGGTCCACCGCAGGGTCCGGGACACGGGTACGGCCCGCCACCCGGGTACGGGCACCCGCAGGGGCCGCCGCCCGGCTGGCCGTACCCGAACTGGCCCGGGCGCCCGCCCGTGCCCCGCCCGCACGGGCTGCCGCTGGCCTCCTTCGGTGCCCGGCTGGTCGCCCGGCTGATCGACTTCGGCGTCGTGTTCCTGCTCAACGCGGTCGTCAACGGCTGGTTCGTCTACCGGTACGTCGAGGAGATCACCCCGTACTTCCGGGAGGTGCTGCGCCGGGCCATGGCCGGCGACTCGTCCACCGAAGGGCTGCCCCAACCGGGCGAGCAGGCCGGCGGGCTCCAGGTCGCCATCCTGCTGATCGCCACCGCGCTCTGGTTCGCCTACGAGGTGCCGACGATGGCCGGCAACGGCCAGACCCTCGGCAAGCGGATGGTGGGCGTGCGGGCCGTGCCGGTCGAGGCCGACCAGCCGCTCGGCTTCGGCCGGGCGCTGCGCCGGTGGAGCACGCTGGGCCTGCCCACCCTGCTCTGGTACTGCTGCGGCTTCGGCCTGCTGCTCCAGCTCGTCGACGCGCTGTCGCCGCTGTTCGACCATCCGCTGCGCCAGGCGCTGCACGACAAGCGCGCGCAGACCGTGGTGGTCCAGCTTCCCCGCGTCCCCCGTGCCCGCAGTGGCTCCGCCGCCCCGAAAGACCCCGCCAACCCCCCGGGAGACACCTCATGACCGACACCGGACGTCAGCGGCCGCCGCTGCGGCTGACCCGCGCCGACCTCGACGCGCTGCCGAACTACGTGCCCGGCCGCAGCCCCGCCGATCTGGCCCGCGAGTTGGGCCTGGCCGAGGCGATCAAGCTGGCCAGCAACGAGGTGCCGTACGGCCCGTTGCCCGGCGTGGTGGAGGCGGTCGCCGAGGCGGTCGCCGGCTCGCACCGGTACCCGGACATGGGCGTGGTGGCGCTCCGCACGGCGCTCGCCGAGCGGTACGGGGTGGACGCCGACCGGATCGCCACCGGCTGCGGGTCGGTGGCGCTGGCCGAGCATCTGGTCCGGGTCACCTGCCTGCCCGGCGACGAGCTGCTGTACTCGTGGCGCTCGTTCGAGGCGTACCCGATCATCGCGGCGACCAGCGGCGCGACCAGCGTGCGGGTGCCCAACGACGTCGGGCACGGGCACGACCTGACGGCGATGGCCGCGGCGGTGACCGACCGGACCCGGATGGTGCTGGTCTGCAACCCGAACAACCCGACCGGCACGGCGGCGCGCGGGCCGGAGCTGGACCGGTTCCTCGACTCGGTCGGCGAGGACGTGCTGGTGGTCATCGACGAGGCGTACCGGGAGTTCGTCACCGACCCCGAGGTGCCGGACGGCCTGACCTACCTGGACCGGCCGAACGTGGTGGTGCTGCGCACCCTGTCGAAGGCGTGGGGGCTGGCGGGCCTACGGATCGGCTTCCTCGTCGCCGCCCCCGAGGTGGCCGCCGCCGTGCGCAAGGTGGTCACCCCGTTCTCCACGAGCATGGCCGCCCAGGCCGGTGCGCTCGCCGCGCTGGCCCAGGCCGACGAGGTCCAGCGGCGATGCGCGCTGGTCGTCGCCGAGCGCGACCGGGTCACCGAGGCGCTGCGCAAGTTCGTCCCGGACGTGCCGTCGAGCCAGGCGAACTTCGTCTGGCTGCCGCTGGGCGACCGGGCGGTGGAGTTCGGCCGGGCCTGCGAGGCGCGCGGGGTGATCGTCCGGCCGTTCGCGGGCGACGGTGTCCGGGTCACCATCGGCACCCCGGCGGAGAACGACGCCTTCCTCGCGGTGGCCGAGTCCGCCCTGTCGTGACGGCAGGGGCCGGCCGGTCCACGCCTCGCGTCGACCGGCCCCTGCCCGTCCGTGAGCCGGTCGACCGGCCCCTGCCCGTCAGGGACGCCACGGGTGCCGTCACGCCGCCGGCACGGGGGCCCGGAACCGGCCGCGCCTGCGGTACGCGTACGCGGCGAACAGGGCCAGCACCAGGCCGGAGGTGACGAGTCCCCCGGTGAGCACCTGGGACGACCGGTCGGTGCCGCCGGTCGCGACGGGTTGCCCGCCGAAGGCGACCGTGCCGGAGGTGGTGCGCTTCGTCCAGCCGCTGGCGAGGTCGAGCTTCGCCGCCCACGGGCCGTCGGGCAGCCGGCGGTCCAGCACGACCCGGACGGTGGTCGTGTCGCCCACGGCGAGGGTCTTCGCCTCGGCTCTCACCGGCCCGGCCGACAGCCCGCCGGGCCCGTCCGAGAGCCACAGCTCGCCGGTGAGGTCCAAAGCGCGCCGGCCGGTGTTGCGTACCTCGGTGGTGACCACCGGAACTCCGTCGGCGTCCCGGGCACCGCCGAGCGGCCCGGTTTCGAAGCCGGACGGCGGCTCGCCGCCGGGCCCGACCGACAGGTAGACCCGGATGCCGGCGCGGCCGATCTGGCGCACGCTCCGCCCCCCGACGTCGGACAGCTCGGCCCAGACCACCGCGTACCGCTCGCCCGCGGAGGCCCGCGCGGGCACGGTGATCGTCACCGGGAGGACGACCTCCTCGTCCGGGGCGGGCTCCAGTTCGCCGCGCTCCACGCGGACCCAGCTGCTCAGCTCGTTCTGGGTGTGCCCGGGGGCGAACTCGAAACCCTGCCCGCCGACGTCGGCCGCGGCGGCGTAGACGGTGATCTTCCGGCGGATCTCCGACGAGTTCTTGACCACGATGCGCCGCTTGACAGTGGTACCCGGACGGACGTGGTCGACGATGTACTTGTGCGCCCGGCTGTCGTCCCGTCGGTCCAGCGGGGCGTCGAGCAGCCGGATGCCGACCCGGCCGGCCGGCTGCCCGCCCGGTTCGGCCGTGGGCTGCGCCGGCCCGTCCCGATGAGCCTCCTCGACGTCGGGCCGCCCGGCTTCGGGCAGCACAGGGCCGGGCGGGGCGGCCGGCGCGCGGCCGGGGGCCGCAGGGCCGGCGAGGGCCGGCATCGGCGCCCCGGCCGCGACCACTGCGGTCACGGCCAGGGCAAGGGATCGGACGAGCGTGCGGTCATGCCACCGAATGGGTGATCACCCCCGTGTACGTGCCGCCGACCGCGCCGGCCGGGACGGTGATGCGCAGGGTCGGGTTCCAGGTGGCGGTGTTGTCGCCGCTGCCGGAGGTCTTGGAGAAGGCGATCCGGGGGACGTCGAGCGTCACGGCGTCGGCGGCCGTGGGCTGCCCCGGCACGACGGTTCCGCCGCCGGTGGTGGCCACGGCGGGGCCCGACCAGTAGGCCACGAGATTGGGCAGGATCGTCTCCGGCCCGGTGCCGCCGCCGGTGGTGAACGCGGAGCTGCTCACGGTGACCCGCCAGGTGGCCGAGAGCGCCGCCCGGTTGTCGCTGACGGTGACGTTACCGAGCTGGCCGGTGTCGGTGGAACCGGCGAACACGGCGCCGAGGTTGACCGCGGGCGGCACGTTGATGTCCAGGTTGGCGGTAGAGACGGTGAAGGTGACGATGGTGTCGCCCGAGGGCGCGGCTGCCGCTGGCGACGCCACGGCCAGCAGCGCGGCCCCGGCTGCCAGGGCAAGAAGTGGTTTCCTCATGGCCAGCAGCCTAACGGACATCAAGTCATTAACCGGACAGACCAACCATTTTTCCCTTAAGCGACAGAGTGGGTCACCGTGCCGATGTAGGTGCCCGCCACCACGCCCGAGGGGATGGCGATCCGGAGGGTCGGCGCCCAACTCACCTTGTTGTTGCCGTTTCCCGAGGTCTTGCTGAACGCCGGCCTGGGGACGCCGAGGGTGACCGCCTGCGCCGAGGTGACCTGCCCCGGAACGAGCGTGCCACCCCCGGTGCTCCTGACCACCGGCCCCGACCAGTAGGAGACCCGACCGTTGGCGATCGTGCGACCGGCACCGCCGGCACCGGCGACGAAGGCGGTCGCGGTGACGGTGGCGATCCAGGTGTTGGGATTGACGGGGCCGCGGAAGTCGGTCACCTCCACCGTGCCGAGACTCTCCGTCAGCGTGCCGCCGACGAATCCCGAGCCGAGGCTGACGGACACGGGCACGGTGATGTCGATCCCCTCCACCCGGGCCAGCGCCGCGACCCGATGGCCAACCGCCTGGCCGAGCGGGGGCACGCCGCCGAGGAGCAACAGAGGGCCGAGCACGGCCGGAAACACTCGCACGGGTGACACTTTAGAAGCTGATGTCCGATTTGTCGAAGATGTGGCCCGTTCAGGTGGCGGCGAGCACCACCGGCTCGGACGTCAGGAAGTAGCGCTGGTCGTCGGCGTCCGGGTCGACCGGCTCGCGGAGCCGCTCGACCGCCACGTAGCCGCCCCCCGCGTACGCCAGACCCGGTGCCCAGCCGATGCCGTCCCGGCCCACGTCCAGCGAGAAGCGGGAGCGCTCCGCGCCCGAGCTCGGGTCCAGGGTGACCAGGTCGTTCGCCTCGGTGAGCAGGTGCACCCGGCCGGGCTGGGCGGCGACGATCCGGGCCGACCCCAGGTCGGCCCGACGCCACAGTTCCTCGCCGGTCCGGGCCGCCCGCCCGGTCACCGCCCCGTCGGCCACCGCGACGACCCGCTCACCGTCCAGCTCGGACCCCGCCGGATCCAGGGCCGGGGCGGCCACCGGCGATCCCTCGCCGACCAGCCAGCCATGCCCCGCCCCGTCGGCCGGGCCGGTGGTCCGCAGGCCCCGGCACCGGGAGCGGTGGCTTACGCACCCGACCGGGGTGACGGCCAGTTCGGCGGTCGCCCCCGGGGGTGCCCAGCGGGTGGTCTGCGCCCCGGTGACCACGTCTCGGAACTCCACGGTGGCCGGCCCGGCGGCGCAGCGGTCCACGGCGACGAACTGCCCGGCCGCCGTGGTGGCCACGTCGGTACGGCACCCGCCGTCCACGTCCGCCGACCAGAGCTGCCGGCCGTCGGCGAGCGCGATGCCGCGCACCCCGTCCGCCCCGGAGACCACCAGCACCGGCCGGCTGTCGGCGGCCCGGGCGAGGTAGAGCCCCGGCGGGTCCCAGACCGCCCCGGCCCCGGTGCGGCGGGCGGTCCAGCCCTCGGCGGGCGCGGGGCCGTCGGCCTCCCAGGCCACCCCGCCGGTACGCGCGTCCAGCGCCACCAGCTTCCCGTCCGACCATCGGCTGACCACGGTGGTCCCCTCCGCCACCACCCCGCTGACCTCGGCCGGCCAGCGCCGGTACGACCAGTACGGGGTGACCCGGTACCGGCTGTCGGCCGGCTGGTCGGCGTACACCTGACGGGTGGCGGCGTAGACGCGGAGCCGGCCGTCCACGATCAGCGGGGCCACCGGCAGCCGGCCCACCACCCCGACCGCGGGGGTGACCGCCGCCGGGTAGCCGGCCCGGGCGGGCGTGTCGACCTCGGCGGGAGCGAGCACCCGGTGCACGACCACCGCGACCGCCCCGGCACCGACCAGCGCCGCGACCGCCATCGCGACCCGCCGCCGCCCCCTCGCGAACCCCATGCCGCACCTCCGACCGGCACCCTACCCAGAAGGGCCGCCGTCGCCCCGGTCAGGCCGCCTCCGCGGCAGCCGCCGGGTCGACGGCGCGGGCGAGGTCGGCGAGGTCCCGGCGGAAGGCGCCCTCGACCGCGCGGGCGGCCAAGCCGCCGAAGAGCAGGGCCAGGACGCGACCGTACGGGGCGGTGGACGCCGCCTCCTGGCGCACCGTGACGGCGGTGCAGGACCGGCGGCGGCGCCGCACGGTATGCAGCGTCCAGGTGGTCCGGTAACTCACGCCGGTGCCGAGCGAGGTGAGCACCAGCCGGCGGGGTGGCACAGCCTCCAGCACGACGAACTCCTCGGCCTGCCCGCCGCCGTCCGGCCGGGTGCGAATCTCCCGCCAGGCCGTGCCCGGGGCGAGCCGGCCCGGGGTGAGCAGCTCGACCTGGCCGACCGTGCAGAGCCAGTCCGCGCGGGCCGGCAGGTCGACCAGGATCCGCCACAGGTCGACGGCGGGCGCCTGGATGAACTGGGTGACCGTGACCGTCGACATGACACCTCCCGTGTCCTCCACGGTACGGTGAGTGAGCGCACGGCGGGGCCCCAGCGGCGGGAATTCCGCCGCTGGGGGCCGTCCCGGGACGAGGCGGCACCGGGCCTCCCCCGGGGTGATGATCAGACCCGGAACCGCCCGACCCGGATGGCGTCGACGAAGGCGGTCCAGCCCGGCGGGCTCACTGCCAGTGCCGGCCCGGCCGGGTTCTTCGAGTCGCGTATCGCGACCACGCCGACGGTGTCGACCAGGTTGTCCGCCACCTCCACGCACAGTCCCTGGTCGTTGGAGCGGCTGCTGGTGCGCCAGACGGCGCCCGCAAGATCGGTCATGCTCGTTACCTTCTGTCCGCTGAGACGTCCACGACGGCCGGCGCCGCTGGGCCACCGGCCGGGGGCCGCCGCGACGGACGAGCCCGGACGGTCAACGCGGATACGCCGAACCCCGGTCGCACAGCGGGTGCGATCGGGGTTCGGTGATGCGTCGAAGCGGCGTTCCGGTGGCGCGGCGGGGCGGATCGGCCCCCGGTCAGCGGGCCGGGCGCACGGTCCCGGTGACCTCGCCGAGGGCGACGGTGGTGCCGTCCGGGCCGGGCGCGGTGGCGGTGAGGGTGACGGTGTCGCCGTCCTCCAGGAAGGTCCGGGTCTCGCCACCGACCTTGACCGGCTCGGCACCGCCCCAGGTCAGCTCCAGGAACGAGCCGACCTGCCCCCGCTCGGGTCCGGACACGGTGCCGGAGGCGTACAGGTCGCCGGTGCGCAGGGACGCGCCGTTGACGGTGAGGTGGGCGAGCTGCTGAGCGGGGGTCCAGTACATCGTGGCGAACGGCGGCTCGCTGACCCGCTCACCGTTCCACTCCACTGCCAGCCGCAGGTCCAGCCCGACGTGCGGCACGTCGCGCAGGTACTCCGCGACCGGCGGGTCCTGGTCCGGCGCGGGCACGAACGCATCGGCCAGCGCGTCGAGCGGGGTCACCCAGGCCGACACGGAGGTGGCGAAGGACTTGCCGAGGAACGGCCCGAGCGGCTGGTACTCCCAGGCCTGGATGTCCCGGGCGGACCAGTCGTTGACCAGCACCACCCCGAAGACGTGGTCGGCGAAGTCGGCCGCCGCGACCCGGTCACCGAGCGCGCTCGGCACGCCGACGACGAAGCCGACCTCGGCCTCGATGTCGAGGCGTACGGACGGGCCGCAGACCGGGCCCTGCGGGGTGGCCCGCTGCCCGGTGGGGCGGACGATCGGGGTGCCGGAGACCACTACGGTGCCGGCCCGGCCGTGGTATCCGATCGGCAGGTGCTTCCAGTTCGGCAACAGGGGCGGCTGGCCGGGGCGGAAGATCTGCCCGACGTTCCCGGCGTGGTGCTCGGAGGAGTAGAAGTCGACGTAGTCGGCCACCTCGAACGGCAGCAACAGCTCGACCTCGGCGAGCGGGACGAGCAGCGGTTCCACCGCCGCCCGGTGAGCCTCGTCGGTGAGCAGCTCGGTCACCCGCTGCCGCACGGCCGTCCACTGCGGACGACCCAGCGCCAGGAACGCGTTGAGGGAGTGCCGGCCCAACGCGCCGGCGGCCAGCACCAGCCCGGCCGCCTCGGCGCCGGCCAGGTCGAGCACGAAGTTCCCGATGCGTACGCCGATCCGGGGATCGTCCCCGCCCCACCGGAACACCCCGTACGGCAGGTTGCGCACCCCGTACGCCGAACCTTCGGCCTCCGTCACCCAGGTCATGCGTCGTACCCCCCGTTCACCAGCCCCAGCCGGATCAGATCGGTCAGTGGTTCCTCGATGCTGCACGAGCCGAAGCCCACCCACAGCGGCCGGTCGCCGTCCCGCCCGGCGCGGGCCCGCTCGACCAGCGGCACCGGGTCGGTCGCGGCGAGCAGGGCGGCCACCTCGGCAACCTCGGCCCCGTCGGCGGCGGTGAGGGTCGCGGCGAGCACGTTGCCGAAGCCGTGGTGGGTGAAGCCGGTCTCCGGGTCCCGGTGCCGCACGGCGTGGTGCAGCCCGGCGGTCAGCTTGAACGGCAGCTCCCGGTCCCGGCAGGCGCAGATGACGGCGGCCAGCTCGACGGGGGTCGGGAACAGCTCGGCGGCCAGCCCGCCGGTGCGGAACTTGGCCGCGACCGGCAGCCCTTCGGCGCGGGCGGCGGCGACCGTGTCCAGCGCCCCCATCAGCCCGAAGGTCAGCGGGATCTCGGCGTAGACGTCGACGCCGTCCCACCGCCCGGTCAGCCTCAGCAGCTCGGTCAGGCCGGGCTGCGGGTCCTCGCCGCGCCGGGCGACCGCCACCTCGACCTGGCGGGCGGTGACGCCGGCCGGGGCCAGGAACGACAGCGCGAGGGGCAGCCCCTCGACCCCGGTGTCGCCGATCAGCCCGACCACGAAACCCTCGGCGGGATCGACGAGCGGGTCCAGCTCGCCGGCGACGACGGCCGAGGCGGGGACGAGCAGCGGGCCGACCAGGCCGGCATGCCAGGAGTCGCGGTGCCCGCGGTGCGCGGCGACCGCGTCGGGCAGCGTCGCGCTGCCGGGCGGGAAGACGGCGGCGTCGTCGACGAGTCCGGCGAAGAGGCGGGGCACCTGCGTTGACACGACACAAGAACTTACGGGACGCTACAAGGAACGGACAATAGTGTCCGATTATCGGACATCAACGGCCGGTGAACGGGACGAATCGGGAGGCAACATGCCGTACTACCGCAGCGTCGGCGAGGTGCCCCGGAAGCGGCACACCCAGTTCCGGCAACCCGACGGCACCCTCTACGCGGAGGAACTGGTGGGCCAGGAGGGCTTCTCCTCCGACTCGTCCCTGCTCTACCACCGGTACGCCCCGACCGCGATCGTCGCCGCCGAGGAGTACACCCCGCAGGCCGTCACCCGCGCGCCGAACCTGCCGCTCAAGCCCCGCCACCTGCGCACCCACAAGCTCGACGGGACCGGGGCCGACCCGGTGCTCGGCCGGCGGTACCTGCTCGCCAACGACGACGTCCGGATCGCGTACGTGCTCGCCGACCGGCCGTCCCCGCTCTACCGCAACGCCACCGGCGACGAGTGTCTGTACGTCGAGTCCGGCGCACTGCGGGTGGAGTCGCCGTTCGGCGTGCTGGACGCGGTCGCCGGCGACTACGTCGTCATCCCCACCTCGACCATCCACCGCCTCGTGCCGACCGGCGACCGACCCGTCCGGCTGCTGGCCGTCGAGGCCACCGGGCACATCGGCCCGCCCAAGCGCTACCTGTCGGTGCGGGGCCAGTTCCTGGAGCACTCGCCGTACTGCGAGCGGGACGTCCGGGGGCCGGACGCGCCGTTCCAGGTGGACGGCGAGGACGTGGAGGTGCTGGTCCGGCACCGGCGCGGGTGGACCCGGTACGTCTACGCCAACCACCCGTTCGACGTGGTCGGTTGGGACGGGCACCTCTACCCGTGGGCGTTCTCCATCCACGACTTCGAGCCGATCACCGGCCGGATCCACCAGCCGCCGCCCGTGCACCAGACGTTCCAGGGCCCGAACTTCGTGATCTGCTCCTTCGTGCCGCGCAAGGTCGACTACCACCCCGACGCCATTCCGGTCCCGTACAACCACCACAACGTCGACTCCGACGAGATGCTCTTCTACACCGGCGGCAACTACGAGGCCCGGCGCGGCTCCGGCATCGAGCAGGGCTCGATCTCGCTGCACCCGTCCGGCTTCACCCACGGCCCCCAGCCCGGGGCCGTCGAGCGGTCGATCGGCGTCGACTTCTTCGACGAGCTGGCCGTCATGGTCGACACGTTCCGCCCCCTCGACCTGTGCGACGCCGCGACCGAGTGCGAGGACCCGGGCTACGCCTGGACCTGGGCTCGCCGCGGCTAGGACGCATCCGGTCTCGGGGGTCCGTGACCGGGCCGACTGTCGTCGCCGGCCGCCACCACTGCGGGCGGCGGCCGGCGACGGGTCAGGGCGTCCCCTTCGGGCTCCGGGTCAGGGCAGCGCCTTGAGGAACGGACCGTGGCTGAGCCGGAACTCCCAGGAGTAGAACCGGTCCCAGTTGATCGACCAGGTCATCAGGCCCCGGAAGGCGGGGTTGGTCCCGCTGCGCGGGACGTACCCGCCGCAGTTCTGGCCCTTGACCAGGCAGGTCACCGCCTGTTGCACGCCCGCGGGGGCGAGGTATCCGTTGCCCGCGCTGGTCGAGGAGGGTGCGCCGAAGGCGACCTGGTCCTCGCGCAGGGCGGGGAAGACGGCGTTGGCGTTCCCGGCGACCGGGAACCCGGTGAGCAGCATGTCGGTCATCGCGATGTGGAAGTCCGCGCTGCCCATGGTGTGGTACTGGTTGTCCAGCCCGACGATGGGGCCGGAGTTGTAGTCCTGCACGTGCAGGACGGTGAGGTCGTCGCGCAGCGCGTGGATCACCGGCAGGTACGACCCGGCGCGGGGGTCCTGTCCGCCCCACGGGCCCGACCCGTAGAACTGGTAGCCGAGCTGCACGAAGAACGTCTCCGGGGCCATGGTGAGCACGAAGCCCGCCCCGTAGCGCTGCTTGAGGGAGCGGATCGCCGAGATCAGGTTGACCACGACCGGGGTGGTGGGGTTACGGAAGTCGGTGTCCCCGGTGTTGAGGTAGAGGGAGTGGCCCTCGAAGTCGATGTCCAGGCCGTTGAGGCCGTACCGGTCGATGATCGCGGAGACCGATCGGACGAAGGTGTCGCGGGCGGCGGTGGTGGTGAGCTGCACCTGCCCGTTCTGGCCGCCGATCGAGAGCAGCACCTTCTTGCCCTGCTGCTGCTTGGCCCGGATCGCCGCGGTGAACTCCGCCTCGGTCTCCACGCCGGGGCACTCGGTGGCGGGGCAGAGCTGGAAGCGGATGTCGCCGGAGGTGACCGAGGTGGGTTCGCCGAAGGCGAGGTTGATGACGTCCCAGTCGGCGGGCACGTCGGCCATCCGCACGTAGCCCGCACCGTTGCCGAAGCTGGCGTGCAGGTAGCCGATCAGCGCGTGCTTGGGCAGCCCACCGCCCGGCGGGGTCGTCGGCGGCGGGGTCGTCGGGGGTGGGGTGGTCGGGGGCGGAGTGGTGGGGGGTGGGGTCGTCGGGGGCGGGGTCGTCGGCGGCGGGGTGGTGGGGGACGCCGTCGTGGTGGGCGGGGAGGTAGGCGTGCCGCCGCCGCACGGTGCCCCGTTGAGGGTGCAGTCGGTGGGGGAGCCCGCGCCGGTGGCCAGGAAGCCGAACGACACCGAGGCGCCGGGGGCGACGGTGCCGTTCCAGGACCGGTTCGTGAAGGTGTGCCGCTGGCCGGCGCTGCTCACCGTGGCGTCCCAGTACGAGCCGAGCGTCGTGCCGGTCGGCAGCGTGAAGGCGACCTGCCATCCGTTGATGGCGCCCGGGCCGCCGTTGGTGATGGTGAAGCGGCCCTCCCAGCCGGATCCCCAGTCGGAGGTCTTGGTGAAGGCGGCCGTGGGACCGGCGGCCAGGGCCGGGGTCGCGAGGGTCAGGGTCGCTGCGGCGGCGGTGGCGAGGGCCGCCAGGACGGCCAGGAGCGGTGTTCGGGGACTGCGCTGCATCCGGTCCTCCCGGTAGGGGATCGCCCCGCCGGAGGCGTATCGACGGGTGGCTAATTATTAGGTTTGTTAACTGTCAATGTCCAGAGCTGGTCCGCAACGAAGGTTCGATCGGCGGCCTTGCGCCGGACCCGCGCGGACGGGCGCCGAGGAGGCCGGCCCGGCCCGCCGGCCACGGCCTCAGCGCACGGTACGGGAGAACACGGCCAGCTCGGCCACGGCGGTGACGGCGATCGTGAGCACCAGCGGCCAGGGCGTGCCGACCGCCGCGTAGAGCACGAGCAGCACCGGCGCGGCGGCCACCCCGTACACGGCCAGGGCCAGCGACCGGTCCGAGCGCAGCAGGCCCGGCAGCACGGTACGGGTCAGCCCCGGCACCCGCGCCGCGAGCAGCCAGCCCACCAACGCCCCGCTCAGCGCCACCAGCACCGCGAGGAAGCGGGACGGGCCGGCCGCGCCGGCCGCCGCGATCGCCACCAGGACGGTGCCCACGAGCGACCAGCCCGCCCCGTACAGCACCAGGCGGCGCAGCTCATCGGTGGTGCCCCGCCGCGGGTCGGCCTCGCCCCGACGCGGGTCGGCACCGCTCCGGCTCGGGTCGGACGGCGTTGGGGTGAACGGGACGGTCTCGGCCAGCTCCGCCAGCGCCTCGGCGTACCGGCGCCGCTCCAGCCGGACGATGCCCGGCTCGTCGCCGGCCCCGGCCAGCCCCGGGTCGAGCCGCAGCGCCTCCCGGTACGCCCGCTCGGCCAGGTCGAAGAGCCGCAGGCGGCCGGCGACCAGGGCGAGGACGAGATGCCCCTGTGGCTCCTCCGGGGCCAACTCCACGCCCCGCCAGGCCGCGTTGAGGGCCGCCTGCCCGCCGCGCGAGCCGGACAGGATCCCGGCGGCGCTGCGCTGGGCGTACGCGTCGGCGGGGCCGACGGTGAGGAGCCGGTCGGCGGTCCCCGCCGACTCGGCGTACTCACCCAGGTCGGCCAGCGCCAGCCCGCGCACCACCAGCGGGTCGACCGCGTCCGGGGCGACGGCCAGGGCCGCGTCGGCGGCGGCGCGCGCCTCGGCGGGCCGCCCGGCGGCGAGGTGCACGCGGCCGAGGGTGGTCAGCGCGGCGGCGTTCGCCGGTTCCAGGGCCAGCGCGAAGCCGACCTCGCCGGCCGCCTCGTCGTAGCGCCCGAGGTCGGCCAGAAGCTGGGCGCGCTGGAGATACCCCTCGGCGGTGGCGTCGCTGGACATCGCGGGCCTAGGCGGCAGGGGCCTGGTGGACCAGGGCGACCGCGATCCCGGTCAGCCCCTCGCCGCGCCCGGTGAAGCCCAGCCCGTCGGTGGTGGCGGCGGAGACGGTGACGGGGGCGCCGACCGCCTCGGACAGCACCGCCTCGGCCTCGGCCCGGCGCGGTCCGATCTTCGGCCGGTTGCCGATCACCTGCACCGACACGTTGCCGATCTGGAAGCCGGCCGCCCGGACCCGGCGGGCGCTCTCGGTCAGCAGCGCCACCCCCGACGCGCCCGCCCACTCCGGCTCGGCCACCCCGAAGTTCGACCCGAGGTCGCCCAGCCCGGCGGCGGAGAGCAGCGCGTTGCAGGCCGCGTGCGCGGCCACGTCGGCGTCGGAGTGACCGGCCAGGCCGTCCTGGTCGGGCCAGTGCAGGCCGGCCACCCAGCAGGGTCGGCCGGCCTCGAAGGCGTGCACGTCGGTGCCGATGGCCACCCGAGGAACGATCATGCGCCGAGGGTACGCGTCACGCGCCCGCAGCCAGCAGGTGCTCGGCGAGCGCCAGGTCGAACGGGCGGGTGACCTTGAACGCGTACTCGGAGCCGGGGACGCACACCACCGGGATGCCCTGCTTCTCCACGAGGCCGGCGTCGTCGGTGAGCGGGTCGCCGGCCGCCGCGTGGGCGGCGGCCAGCACCGACCGGCGGAAACCCTGCGGCGTCTGCACGGCCCGCAGGGCGGACCGGTCCACGGTGCCGAGGACCAAATCGCCGGCACCGACCTCCTTGATCGTGTCGACCACGGGGAGGACGGGAATCACCGCGTCGTGGCCGGAGCGGACCGCCCCGCCCACCGACTCGACCAGATCGGGCGGGGTCAGGGCGCGGGCCGCGTCGTGCACCAGCACGATCCCCGGGCCGGCGGGGACGGCCGCGAGCGCGGCGGCCACCGACGCCTGCCGTTCCGCCCCGCCGGGGACGACCAGCACCGGGGCTATCGGGGCGAGGAGGCGGCGGACCGCCCCGACCTCCCCGGCCGGCGCGGCCACCACGACGGTGTGCACGGAGCCGGCGGCGGCGATCCGCCGTACCGCGTGCACGAGCAGCGGCTCCCCGGCGAGCAGGCGCAGGGCCTTGGGGGCACCCGGGCCGAGCCGTACGCCGGCACCGGCCGCAGGCACGAGGACCGCGACGTCACCGCGCGGATTGAGCTGCGCGGTCACGTCGCGGTCCTCGGGTTTCTCTGCTGCGGAGTGGGTACGACGAAGCTGTGCGGACTAGCCCTCGGTCAGCACCTTGTCGAGCAACGTCTCCGCCCCGTCCTTGGTGCTCTTCTCGGCCAGCGCGACCTCGCCGACGAGAATGTCGCGGGCCTTGGCGAGCATGCGCTTCTCGCCCGCGGACAGGCCCCGCTCCCGCTCCCGACGCCACAGGTCGCGGACGACCTCGGCCACCTTCAGCGGGTTGCCGGAGGCCAGCTTCTCCAGATTCGCCTTGTAACGCCGCGACCAGTTGGTCGGCTCCTCGGTGTGCGGAGCCCGGAGAACGTCGAAGACCTTGCCGAGGCCCTCTTCGCCGACCACCTCACGCACGCCCACGATCTCGGCGTTCTCAGCGGGCACCCGGACCGTCAGGTCACCCTGCGCGACCCGCAGGACGAGGTACTCCCTGGGCTCGCCCTTGATGACCCGAGTCTCGATTGCCTCGATGAGTGCGGCCCCGTGGTGGGGGTAAACAACGGTCTCGCCGACACTGAAAACCATAGGTTCGAAACCCCTTTCGCTGTGTCTAGGGTAACACGCTCAGGCACCGATGTCCCACCGCTGTCCTGACCGTTGGCGCAGCTCAGGGGCCCTGTGAGAGGTCTTTCTTCAGCTTGACAGGCGGCCAAACCGATGGTCTGAACACGCTCCGTAATCGCTAGGTGACCCCCCGGTGGAGGGTTGGCGGAGCGTGGATTTGTGGGCGATGCGCTCTTTCCATGGTAGCCCGGCCGCACCAGCCCCGCTCAGATGTAGCGGGAGGAGGGGCCGGTGCGGGACCCTTGAGGCGAACCGCTGTCCGCACACCGAGCCGGTTCGAGGGGGTCCGATGGGCATGCCCGACGCAGATGGTCACGGCCCCTCCGACGGGCTCCCCGGTCTGCCCCCGGAGTGGGGCCGGGTGGTGGTGCCGGACGACGCATCCGCGCTGGCCGAGGAGGCTGCGCAGGTCCGGCTCGAGCTGCGCCCGCGGGCCGGCCGGAACCGGTGGCGGCGGCTGCTCGGCCTGGCCTCCCGGCCGGACGGTCGGATGCCGCTCGGGCTGCCGCTGCTGGTGCTGCTCGTGGCGTTGCTCACCACCGCCGCCGGACTGTTCGCCGTCACCTGGCCCCGCACGTCCCGCTCAGGCGACCGCCCCACCGTCGTGCCGTACCCGACGGCGACCGACCTGACCGGTCGCGCGCTGCCCGCCCTGGAACTGGTCGACGCCGACGACTCGATCGTGTCGTTGCGCGCGCTGCTCCCCGCGGTGATCATCCTGGTGGACGCCTGCCCCTGCCCCGACCGGGTGGCCGAGGCCGCCGCGCTCGCGCCGCCGGGGGTCACCGTGGTCACCGTCCACGGCACCCGCGCGCTGCGTCCCACCCCGGTGCCGGCCGGCGCGACCGTGCGCCCACTCGCCGATCCGGGCGGCGGGCTGCGCGCGTTCCTGCGCGTGCCGCCCCGTCCCGGCACCGCCACCGCGCTGCTGGTCGGCCGCACCGGTAACCCGGTCCGGGTGGTGCCGGACCTGCGCTCCGCCGACGACTACCGCGCCGACCTGGCCCGCCTCGGTTCCTGACCGTTGACTCGCCAGAACGCCAGGGCCACCACCCGGGCGTCGACCACGATCGGGGCGATTCCCCGGGCGGCGGCGGCCAGCTCGATCCGGATCGGGCCGTTCCCGCGGCTCAGCCACGTCGTGGTGAGCGAGCCGTCGCACGTCGCCCGACGGATGTCTCGGTGGCCGGAGCGGTCGGCCACCAGCAGGAGCTGCCCCGGACCGACGCACCGGTACTGGACCAGGTGCGCTCCCGTGGTGGCCTCGACGGCCCGTCGCTGCGTGGGTTGGCCGGGGCGCAGCGCCAGCCGGGTCTGCCAGACGGTCCCCGTCACCCCGCCGAGCCCGCCGTCGGGGCCCTCGCCGTAGCCGGTGCCCGCGTCGTACCGCTCGATTGCCCGCCCGGTCGCCGGATCGATGGCGACGATGCCGGAGGTCACCCGGCCGCCGGGGTCGACGGTGATGACCAGCGGAGCCTCCTCCGGGGGCACCCGGCCCAGGTCGCCGGACGTCGCCCCGGACCCGGTCCGCCCGGTCCCGTCACCGGGATCGCGCGCCCGCTCGTCGGCCCCGGCCGCCACAGCGGGGCCGACGGGCGAACCGACCGCCGGGGCCACGGCCCGCCACCAGCCGGCACCGGCGGCCACGACGAGGACGGCCAGCGCGGCGAGCCCTCCGCCCCGGAGCCGGTCAACCACGTCGCCGCCCACCATGCGGTCGAGCCTAGCCATCCGGCACCGGTCCCGTAGACCGCGAGGCCCGCCGTCGGGACGCGGGATGCGGGACGCGGGATGCGCCACCGCCGCCACCCCGCCGACCGCGCGACGCCGCCAACGGACCGGCTGCGCCCCACTCGGGGCAACCGGCGGGGCGGTCAGGCGGAGCAACGGTCAGGCGGAGCGTTCGAAAAGGGCCGCGTAGAGGGTCAGGCCCGGGCCGAAGGCGAGCATCAGCACCCGGTCGGGCGGCTGCGCCGCCCGCAGCAGCCGGTCGAGGATCAGCAGCACCGTCGGCGAGGAGCAGTTGCCGTGCTCCTGCAACGTCGCCCGGGACGCGGCCAGCGCCTGCGACGGCAGCGCCAGCTCGCGTTCCACCACGTCGAGGATCCGCGGGCCGCCCGGGTGCACCGCCCAGCCGTCCACCTCGGTGAGCCGGGTGCCGTGCCGGGCCAGCAGGCCGTCGACCAGGCCCCGGACGTGGGTCGAGAGCACCTGCGGCACCTGCGGCGACAGTCCCATTCGGAAGCCGGTGTCGGTGACCTCCCAGGTCATGTGGTCGGCCGTGGAGGTGTCCGTGACCGAGGTGACCTCGCGCAGCGCGTACCCCCGGCCACCGGGGCGGACCACGGCGGCGACGGCGGCGTCCGAGAAGAGCGCGTGGGAGACGATCTGCTGGGTGTCCAGCCGGGCCGTGGCCGGCTGGATGTGCAGGCTGGTCAGCTCGGCGCAGAGCAGCAGCGCAGGGCGCTGCCGTGCGGTGACGAAGTCACCGGCCGCGCCGAGCCCCGGCAGGGCGGCGTAGCAGCCCATGTGCCCGACGAACATGCGCTGGGTGTCCGGGGCCATGCCCAGGTCCCGGGCGAGCAGGATGTCCAGCCCGGGGGTGGCGTACCCGGTGCACGAGCAGACCACGAACAGGCCGATGTCGCGGGCGTCCAGGCCGGCGGCGGTGAGCGCCCGGCCGACCGCCTCCTTGCCCAGCGGCAGCGCCTCGACCTGGTAGCGGCGCAGCCGGCGCTCGGTCGACCAGTCCGAGACGTCCTCCAGCAACGGGTTGACCGCCGCCTGCCGCCGGTTCACCCCGGAGTTGGCGAAGATCCGTTCTGCCAGCGCCCGGGTCCGGCCCGAGAAGTGCTTCGAGAAGAAGCCCTGCCAGAGCTCGTCCTGCGCGGCACCTGGCGGCTGCGCCGTCCCCATGCCCGCGATCACCGGTACGGCCACGTTCCCACCTCTCGTCCGCGAACCATGTCGTCCCCGCGTCGCCTCCGTCCGACGACCACGGGACCGCCTTCCTCACGTTCACCAACGAGGGGCCGGGCCGGCGCGGTCCGGGACGCCGCCCGGGTCGCGGGCGGGACACTCGTGTGGCGCCTTCCCGGCGCCCCCACTACCCCGATGCCGACCCGGCTACCCGCGCCGGACCCCCCGCCCCTGGTACAGCACCGAAGTCGACCATGTCGGCCTGATCCGTGGCACCCGCCCGACCGTCGTCGGCTGTGGACGACCACCGGACCGGATCCGGCGCAGCAGCCAGGCCAGCGTCCCGACCAACCCCGGGCGGATGCCCCGGACCCGCAGGTCGACGCCGTGCCGGGCGCACTCGGCGACCAACTCCCGGTGGTCCACGAACAACCGTGGATCATGGATGCCCCGGGGCACGGTCGGCAGCCGCTCGCCGATCTCGACCGCGATCAGCCGGCTCAACGCGGTGTCGTTCAGGGTGTCCAGGACCAGCAGCCCGCCCGGACGGAGCAGCCGGCACGCCTCGGCCACCGCCCGCCGCCAGTCGGGCACGTGCTCCAGCAGTTCGCCGGCGGCCACCACGTCGGCGCAGCCGTCGGCCAGCGGCACGGCGGTGGCATCGCCGTTGACGGGGGTCACCCCGTGCCGCGCGGCCTGGGCCAGGGCCGAGCGGGTGAGGTCGACCCCGACGTGCCGGTAGCCCTTGCCGGCCAGGTGCGGGGCGAGCAGCCCGGCGCCGCAGCCCAGGTCGACCAGGAGTGCGTCGGGCCGGGCGGCCGGCGGCACGAGGGCCGCCCGGGCCTGGGCCAGCCAGTGCAGCATGGCGAACGCCCCGTCGGGACGCCACCACTCGTCGGCCAGGTCGTCGTACTGCCGTGGATCGTTCGGGGGTAGCAGGCGGGGGCGGTCGGACACCCGGGACGAACCGTCGCGCATGGCACCGAGCGTGGCACGACTGGACGGTAACGACCAGACTTCCCTTATGTCGACGACGGTGTTAGGGCTGGTCAGGGCGAGTCATCCCGAGCCCGCCGTGGCGGTGACCGTGGTTGCCGGGCTGCTCGCCCAGGGAGTGGGGCACCGCCCGTACGGGGTGGCCGTGGTGGCGCTGACGGTGCTCGCCAGCCAGCTCGCGGTCGGCTGGTCCAACGATCACCTGGACGCCGACCGGGACGCCGCGGTGGGCCGTACCGACAAGCCGGTCGCGAGCGGCGCGGTCAGCGCGCGGGCGGTCGGCCTGGCAGCGGGGACGGCGGCCCTGGCCACTTTCGGACTGGCTGCGGCAACGACCAACCGGACGGCGGCGGTCTGGGCGGTCGTGGCCCTGGTCTCCGCGCTGTCCTACAACTGGCCGCTGAAGTCGACCCGGGTCTCGGTGCTGCCGTACGCGGTCTCCTTCGGGGCGCTGCCGGCCTTCGTGGTGCTGGCCCTGCCCGGCGCGCCCGCCCCGCCGGCCTGGCTGGTGGCCGCCGCCGCCCTGCTCGGGGCCGGGGCGCACTTCGCCAACGTGCTTCCGGACCTGGCCGACGACGCCCGGACCGGGGTGCGCGGGCTGCCGCACCGGCTCGGCCCGGCCGGCAGCCGCGTGGCCGCCGCCGGGCTGCTGCTCGCGGCGACCGTCACCCTGGTCGCCGGGCCGCCCGGGCCGCCGTCGTGGGCGGGGCTGTCGGCCGTCGCGACCGCCGCACTGGTGCCGCCCCTGACCTGGTACGCCGGCCGCGGCGCCCGCCGGGGGGTGGCCGCCTTCCGGGCGGTGATGCTGGTGGCGCTGATCGACGTGGTGCTGCTGGTGGCGAACGGCCGGGTGGTCTGAGCGCCCCCGGGAAGGTGGTGGTGCCGGGTCGGCGTGCGGCTCCCGATCAACCCCAACTACCCTGAAGCCGGTCTGCGCGGGTATGGCCACCGTGCCCGGTGACGGCCGGGTGAAGATCGTGACGAGGAGGACCGACGTGACGCGCTCGATCAGGGGTTCCCGGCGGGCGGCCCTGCTGCTGTCCGGCGTGGCGGCGGCGACCGGCCTGCTGGCGACCGGTTGCGGCGCCGGCCAGGTGGCCGAGACCGCCAAGAAGAGCCCGTCGGTCCAGGGCGTCAACGTCCAGACTCCGGACAACGCCTACAAGGTCCGCGGCCTGTACGTCGAGCACCCGGGCGGCGGTGGCTACCAGTCCGGCGGGAACGCCGCCGTCAACGCGGTGCTCTACAACGACACGCAGAGCCCGGTGACGGTGACCGTCACGACGGACAGCGCGCGGGAGATCGTGATCACCGGCAGCGCGTCCGGGTCGGCCAGCCCGTCCGCGTCGACGAGCGCCTCGCCGTCGGGCAGCGCGTCGCCGTCGGGCAGCGCGTCGCCGTCGGGCAGCGCCAGCCCGTCCGGGTCGGCCAGCCCGTCGGAGGGCGGCTCGCCGTCCCCGTCCGAGGGCGCGTCGGAGAGCCCGTCCGCCTCGGCCAGCCCTTCGGCCCCCGCCGGGGCGCCCGCCCGGATCGAGATCCCGGCCCTCGGCTACGTCCAGCTCAACGTGCAGGGCGGCCGGGCCCTCCAGCTCGTCGGCCTGAACGAGGCCCTGCTCGTCGGGCAGCAGGTCAACCTGACCTTCGACTTCGGCAACGGCACGACCCTCAGCACCCCGGCCCCGATCGGCGTCCCGCTGACCCCGCTCCCGCAGCCCTCCCAGATCGTCGAGCGCGAAGGCTCGCACGGCCAGGAGGGTGGCACCGAGGCCGGCGCGGGCCACGGCGGCTGACCCGCACCACCGACCGTCGACGGCACCGTCGGCGTGGCACCCGCCACGCCGGCGGTGTTTCGTCGTACGGGGGGACTAGCGTTCCGGTGTGACGACGCCCCGATCGACACCCTCCCGAGCGACCCCGCGCGCGGGCCGGGCCGCCCGCGAGCCCCGTCCGGCCTACGAGTGCGACGCCTGTGGGCACCAGCCCCCGAAGTGGGTGGGGCGCTGCCCGGAGTGCGGCGAGTGGGGCTCGGTGGTCGAGTGCACCGTGACCGGTCCGACCGTCTCCGGCCGGGTGGTCAGCTCCCGGATGCCGGCCGAGCCGGCCCGTCCCATCGCCACCATCAGCGCCGCCCCCGCCAAGGCCCGGCCGACCGGGGTCAGCGAGCTGGACCGGGTGCTCGGCGGCGGCCTGGTGCCCGGCGCCGTGGTGCTGCTCGCCGGCGAGCCGGGCGTGGGCAAGTCCACACTGCTGCTCGACGTGGCCCAGCAGTGGGCGGCCACCGCCGGCAGCCCGTCGCTCGTGGTCAGCGGCGAGGAGTCGGTCAGCCAGGTGCGGCTGCGCGCCGAGCGGATGGGCGCCCTGCACGACCAGCTCTGGCTGGCCGCCGAGAGCGACCTGGGCGCGGTCCTCGGCCACCTGGACGCGGTGAAGCCGGGCCTGTTGGTGCTCGACTCGGTGCAGACCATCTCCACCCCCGGCACCGAGGGGGTGCCCGGCGGGGTGACCCAGGTCCGGGCCGTCACCGCCGCCCTGGTCGCGGTGGCCAAGGAGCGCGGCCTCGCCACCGTGCTGGTCGGTCACGTCACGAAGGACGGCCAGGTGGCCGGCCCCCGGGTGTTGGAGCACCTGGTCGACGTGGTGCTGCACTTCGAGGGCGACAAGCACTCCTCGCTACGGATGGTCCGCGGCGTGAAGAACCGGTTCGGCGCCGCCGACGAGGTCGGCTGCTTCGAGATGCACGAGGGCGGGATCAGCAGCCTCGCCGACCCGTCCGGGCTGTTCCTGACCCGCTACTCGGAGCCGACGCCGGGCACCTGCGTCACGGTGGCGATGGAGGGTCGGCGGGCGCTGGTCACCGAGGTCCAGGCGCTGATCGGCGCGACGGTCGCGGGTTCGCCCCGACGCACGGTGTCCGGGCTGGACGGGGCCCGGCTGGCGATGGTGCTGGCGGTGCTCCAACGTCGCGCCGAGCGGTTGACCCTGCACGACCGGGAGGTCTTCGCGGCCACCGTCGGCGGCATCCGGGTGGTGGAGCCGGCGGCCGACCTCGCGGTCGCCCTGGCGGTCGCCTCCGGCGGGCTCAACCTGGCCATCAACCCGCACCTGGTGGCGATCGGCGAGGTCGGGCTGACCGGAGAGGTGCGCCGGGTCGGCGCGGTGCCACGCCGGCTGGCCGAGGCGGCCCGGCTCGGGTTCCGGGTGGCGCTCGTCCCCACCGGATGCGGCCCGGAGAGCGTCGGGGCGGGTCCGGAGAACATGCGGGTGATGGAGGTCACCGACGTGCGCTCGGCGCTCCAGTGTGCCGCCCGCGCATCCGCGGAGTGACCGACGGTGGCCGCCGGACGGGACCCGCACGTGCGATACCGGACAAGCGCGGCAGAGCGCCCGGCGTGGCTGTCGGGGGCCGTCGTGACACATCACAGTAACCACGACAGCACCCACCGCACGCCAGTCCGTAGACTGTGCGGGTGCCGATCGACCGCGATGCCAGCAAAACCGCCGGCGCGACACCCCACGCCCGTAGCGGCGCCCTGGGCTCGCCCGCCCGTCCGATCAGCGTCAGCGTGACCGGGAGTGCCAGCGGCGCGAGCGGCGACCCGCTACGGGCCAACCTGGCGCTCATGGCGCCCGGCACCGCGCTGCGTGACGGCCTGGAACGGATCCTGCGCGGCCGGACGGGCGCGCTGATCGTCCTCGGCTACGACAAGGTGGTCGAAGGGCTGTGCACCGGCGGCTTCCCGCTGGACGTGGAGTTCTCGGCGACCCGGGTCCGCGAGCTGTGCAAGATGGACGGCGCGGTGGTGCTGTCCAGCGACGGCACCCGGATCGTCCGGGCGGCCGTGCACCTGATGCCGGACCCCTCGATCCCCACCGAGGAGTCCGGAACCCGGCACCGCACCGCCGAGCGGGTGGCCCGGCAGACCGGCTACCCGGTCATCTCGGTCAGCCAGTCGATGCGGATCATCAGCCTCTACGTCAACGGCCAGCGGCACGTGCTGGACGACTCGGCGGCCATCCTGTCCCGGGCCAACCAGGCCCTGGCCACGCTTGAGCGCTACAAGCTGCGCCTCGACGAGGTATCCGGCACCCTGTCCGCCCTGGAGATCGAGGACCTGGTCACCGTCCGGGACGCGGTGGCGGTGGTGCAGCGGCTGGAGATGGTCCGCCGGATCGCCGACGAGATCGCCGGTTACGTGGTGGAACTGGGCACCGACGGCCGGCTGCTCGCCCTCCAGCTCGACGAGCTGATGGCCGGCGTGGACGCCGACCGCACCCTGGTCATCCGGGACTACCTGCCCGCCGGCCGCAAGCCCCGCACGTTGGACGAGGCGCTGGTCGAGCTGGACCTGCTGGGTTCCACCGAGCTGATCGACCTGGTCACGGTGGCCAAGGCGATCGGCTACCCGGCGGCCTCCGACGCGCTGGACGCGGCGGTCAGCCCGCGCGGGTTCCGGCTGCTGGCGAAGGTCCCCCGCCTGCCGGTGGCGATCGTCGACCGGCTGGTGCTGCACTTCGGCAGCCTCCAGCGGCTGCTCGGGGCCACCGTGGAGGACCTACAGGCCGTCGAGGGCGTCGGTGACGCCCGGGCCCGGGGCGTCCGGGAGGGGCTGTCCCGGCTCGCCGAGGCGTCCATCCTGGAGCGCTACGTCTGACCTGACCCGCCCTGACCCGCCCCGCCTGCCCCGACCCGCGCGGCGGGCCGTTCGGCTCAGCCCGTGACGGTGAACTTCACCGGCTCGCTCAGCTTGGTGTCCAGCCGCCCGAAGACCTGGTAACTCCCGGCCGGCGGGAACGGGCCGTTCGCCAGCCCGTCCTTGCAGCGGCTGGTGTCCTTGCCGTTCCAGTCCACCTGGTACGACCGCTCGAAGCCCGGGGTGAACGACTGCACGTCCGAGCCCTTCACGTTGCCGCAGGTGTCGGAGGACCAGACCTTCTCCGCGCCGGACTTCACGTACAGCTCCTGGAAGTCCGCGCCGACGTCCCGGCTGCAGGTGCGGTTCGACCTGTTCTTGATCTTGAGCTGGAGGCTGACCACGGCACCCCGCTGCGCCGACGACGGCGCCGCCACCGGCGTCACCGAGATCTCCGCGTCGGTGCACGCCCCGACGTCGGCGTCCGGGGCTGCCGGAGCGTCGTTCCCGACCGGACCCGCCGAGGATCCCGGGTCGCGCGGGGCGCCGGACGAGCCGGAGTCGTCCGAGCCGCCGGACGGGGTGCCGGTCTGCGGGGGCAGCACCGAGCCGCTCGGGGCCGGGGCCGCGGACGGGTCGCCGGCCACCGGGGCCGCAGTCGGCGTCGGGGTCTCCTTCGACTGCGGGGTGCCGGTGCTACCCGCATTGTTGCAGGAATAGAGCAGGACAATCAGGAAGAGAAGCCCCGCTCCGACCACGACGGCTCGACGCCGCCAGTACACAGCGGATGGCAGGGGGCCGACCGTCAGACGCATGATGCCTCCACCGTAACGGCGTGCCCCACCCTCGTCCGGCGCGACGCGCCGGACCACCCTCCGCTCACCGGCACGACTCTCCACTCACGACGACCGCCCGCCCCGGGCCGCCCGCGCCGCCGGGCGGGCGGCCTGCAGGCCCGGGCCCCGCCCGGCAAGGCTCACAGGTACACCTTGCGCTGGTAGATCGCGTGCGCCCCGGCCACCCGGTCGAGGAAGAGCAGGCCGGCGCAGTGGTCGATCTCGTGCTGCAACGCCCGCGCCTCGAACCCGTCGGTGACCAGCCGCACCGGCGCGCCGGTGCCCGGGAGCACCCCCTCGACGACCAACCGGCTGGCCCGCTTGACGTCGCCCGTCAGATCGGGCACCGACATGCAGCCCTCCCGGCCCGCCTTCCACCGGCTCGCCTCGATCACCCGGGCGTTGCACAGCACGAAGGTCCCGTGCACGGTCACCGCCTTCGGGTGCCCGGTGATGTCGACCGCGAACATCTGGGCGCTCACGCCGACCTGGGGCGCGGCGAGGCCCACGCAGCCCGGCGAGACGCGCATCGTGGCGACCAGGTCAGCAGCGAGGCGGACCGCCTCGTCGGAAGTCGGGTCCACCTCCGACCCGGGCCTGCCGAGCACCGGGTCCGGGGCGGAGACCACCGGGCGCACCTCGCCGGACGCCGCCAGCGCCTCGGCTGTCCAGTCGCCGAGGCCGACGTACTCCGCGGTCACAACAGGTCCGAGTCCGCCGGGCGGAGGCTGACCCCGACGCCGAGTTCCGCGGCTTTACGGGCCAGCCGGCCGGCCACCTCGTCGGAGGAACCCGGCGGCAGCTCGACCTCGGCCACCACCACGTAGAGCGAGCCGGTCAGCCGGGTGCTCAGGTCGGTGACGTTGCCGCCCACGTCGGTCAGCACCCGGGTCATCGCCGCGACGATGCCCATCCGGTCCGCGCCGTGCACCGAGAGCACATACGGCTCACCGGTCGGCGGCGTCGCGCCGTCGGGGGTGACCGCCCGCACGGTGGCCAGGAGTTGACCGTCGGCGGCGAGCGGGGCCAGCCCGGCCTCGACGTCGGCGGCGGCCGGACCGACGCAGATCAGGGTCATCGCGAAGTGACCCCGCAGCCGGGTCATCGTGGAGTCCGTGAGGTTCGCGCCGAGCCGGGCGAGCACCTCGGCGACGTCGGCCACGATGCCGGGCCGGTCCCGGCCGATGACGGTGATCGCGAGCTCGTTCATCCGGGCATTCTGCCCGATCCGGTCCGGTCCCCCGCACCGCCCCGCCCGGCCCGCCCAACCTACGGGAAGATCGCCCGTGACATGATCGGCGACGCGATGTCCGAACCCACTTTCGCCACCCTGGTCAGCCGGTGGTACGAGCAGAACGCCCGCGACCTGCCGTGGCGGGCGCCCGGTGTGGGCGCCTGGGCGATCCTGGTCAGTGAGGTCATGCTCCAGCAGACGCCGGTGGTACGGGTGCTGCCGGCCTTCCAGGCGTGGCTGGCCCGCTGGCCGACCCCCGCCGCGTTGGCCGACGACACGCCCGCCGAGGCGATCCGGATGTGGGGGCGGCTCGGCTATCCCCGCCGTGCGGTGCGGCTGCGCGACTGCGCGGTGACGATCGTCGAGCGGCACGGCGGCGCGGTGCCGGACCGGCTGGACCAGCTACTGGCGCTGCCCGGAGTGGGCACCTACACGGCCCGCGCGGTGGCCGTCTTCGCGTACGGCCAGCGGCACCCGGTGGTGGACACCAACGTGCGCCGGGTGGTCTGCCGGGCGATCGCCGGGGAGCCGGACGCCGGCCCGGCCACCCGCCCCGCCGACCTGGTGGCCACCGAGGAGCTGTTGCCTTCGGAGCCGGCCGCCGCCGCCCTGGCGAGCGCCGCGTTCATGGAGCTGGGGGCAATGGTCTGCGTCGCCCGCTCGCCCCGCTGCCCGGGGTGCCCGGTGGAGTCCGTCTGCGCCTGGCGGGCGTCCGGCCAGGCGGCCCCGGCCGGCCCGACCCGCCGGCCCCAGCGGTACGCCGGCACCGACCGGCAGGTACGCGGGCTGCTGTTGGCGGTGCTGCGGGAGGCCACCGGCCCGGTGCCGCACCAGCGGCTGGACCAGGTCTGGACCGACGACGTGCAGCGCTCCCGGGCGCTGGCCGGGCTGGTCACCGACGGGCTGGTGGAGCCGGTCGGCGAGGCGGAGTTCCGTCTGGCTGGCGACGGCCCCACGGCACCGGCGCTGCCCACGGGCGGCTGACCCACCCCCGGCCAGGGCCCGGCCCTCCGCCCCGGACGACCCGTCGGGGTGGGAACGGCACGACAAGGCCGCACGACGAAAGGCGACGGCCCCGGTGGCTCTCGCCGACCGGGGCCGTCGCCCTCTTGCGCTGCGGTTTACCCCAGCGCTGTCGTCTACTCGTCCGCGCCCGAGGCGGCGGTACTTTACCCCAGCGCTGTCGTCTACTCGTCCGCGCCTGAGGCGGCGGTACCGGCGGCGGTACCGCCGAGGTCGGCCGGCACGGCGTCCGGCACGGCGTCCGGCCGGTCGGTGCCCCGGAAGACGAGATGGGACTTGTCGATGTTGTTCGGGTCGCCCTCGCAGTCCACGACCACGATCTGACCCGGGGTCAGCTCGTTGAACAGAATCCGCTCGGACAGGTTGTCCTCGATGTCGCGCTGGATCGTCCGACGCAGCGGACGCGCCCCGAGCACCGGGTCGAAGCCCTTGAGCGCCAGGTACTTCTTGGCGTTGTCGGTCAGCTCCAGGCCCATGTCCTTGTTGCGCATCTGGCTCTCGATGCGGGTGATCATGATGTCAACGATCGACAGGATCTCCTGCTGACGCAGCTGGTGGAAGACGATGGTGTCGTCGATCCGGTTCAGGAACTCGGGCCGGAAGTGCTGCTTGAGCTCGTCGTTGACCTTCTGCTTCATCCGGTCGTAGTTGGACTCGGAGTCGTCCGACGCCTGGAAGCCCAGCGACACCGCCTTGGCCACGTCACGGGTGCCCAGGTTGGTGGTCAGGATGATGACCGTGTTCTTGAAGTCCACGATCCGGCCCTGACCGTCCGTCAGACGCCCGTCCTCCAGGATTTGGAGCAGGGTGTTGAAGACGTCCGGGTGGGCCTTCTCGATCTCGTCGAACAGGACCACCGAGAACGGCCGGCGGCGCACCTTCTCGGTCAGCTGCCCGCCCTCGTCGTAGCCGACGTAGCCGGGAGGGGCGCCGACGAGCCGGGACACCGTGTACCGGTCGTGGAACTCGGACATGTCCAGCTGGATCAGGGCGTCCTCGCTGCCGAACAGGAACTCGGCGAGCGCCTTGGACAGCTCGGTCTTACCGACGCCGGACGGGCCGGCGAAGATGAACGAGCCGGACGGCCGCTTCGGGTCCTTCAGGCCGGCCCGGGTCCGCCGGATCGCCCTCGAGACCGCCTTGACCGCGTCCTCCTGGCCGATGACGCGCTTGTGCAGCTCGTCCTCCATGCGCAGCAGGCGGGAGGTCTCCTCCTCGGTCAGCTTGTAGACCGGGATGCCGGTCCAGTTGCCGAGGACCTCGGCGATCTGCTCGTCGTCGACCTCGCTGACGACGTCCAGGTCGCCGGCCTTCCACTCCTTCTCCCGCTGCGCCTTCTGGCCGAGGAGCTGCTTCTCCTTGTCGCGGAGCTGGGCCGCCCGCTCGAAGTCCTGCGCGTCGATCGCGGACTCCTTGTCGCGGCGGACCTGGGCGATCCGCTCGTCGAAGTCCCGCAGGTCTGGCGGCGCGGTCATCCGGCGGATCCGCATCCGAGCACCGGCCTCGTCGATCAGGTCGATCGCCTTGTCGGGCAGGAAGCGGTCGGAGATGTAGCGGTCGGCCAGGGTCGCGGCGGCCACCAGGGCGGCGTCGGTGATCGACACGCGGTGGTGCGCCTCGTAGCGGTCGCGCAGGCCCTTGAGGATCTCGATGGTGTGGGCCAGCGACGGCTCACCCACCTGGATGGGCTGGAACCGCCGCTCCAGGGCGGCGTCCTTCTCCAGGTGCTTGCGGTACTCGTCCAGGGTGGTCGCGCCGATGGTCTGCAGCTCGCCCCGGGCCAGCATCGGCTTCAGGATGCTCGCCGCGTCGATCGCGCCCTCGGCCGCACCCGCTCCGACGAGGGTGTGGATCTCGTCGATGAACAGGATGATGTCGCCGCGGGTGCGGATCTCTTTGAGGACCTTCTTGAGCCGCTCCTCGAAGTCACCGCGGTAGCGGGAGCCGGCGACCAGCGCGCCGAGGTCGAGGGTGTAGAGCTGCTTGTCCTTCAGCGTCTCGGGCACCTCGCCCTTGATGATCTTCTGGGACAGGCCCTCCACCACGGCGGTCTTGCCGACGCCGGGCTCACCGATCAGGACCGGGTTGTTCTTGGTGCGGCGGGACAGCACCTGCATGACCCGCTCGATCTCCTTCTCGCGCCCGATGACCGGGTCGAGCTTGCCCTCGCGGGCGGCCTGGGTCAGGTTCCGGCCGAACTGGTCCAGCACCAGGCTGGTCGACGGCGCGGCCTCGCCCGGGGCGGCCCCGGCGGCGGCCGGCTCCTTGCCCTGGTAGCCGGAGAGCAGCTGGATGACCTGCTGGCGGACCCGGTTCAGGTCAGCGCCGAGCTTCACGAGGACCTGGGCGGCGACGCCCTCGCCCTCGCGGATCAGGCCGAGCAGGATGTGCTCGGTGCCGATGTAGTTGTGGCCGAGCTGCAGCGCCTCGCGCAGCGACAGCTCCAGCACCTTCTTCGCCCGAGGCGTGAACGGGATGTGCCCGCTCGGCGCCTGCTGGCCCTGGCCGATGATCTCCTCGACCTGCTGACGGACGCCCTCCAGGGAGATGCCGAGGCTCTCCAGGGCCTTTGCCGCGACACCCTCACCCTCGTGGATCAGGCCCAGCAGGATGTGTTCCGTCCCGATGTAGTTGTGGTTGAGCATCCGGGCCTCTTCTTGGGCCAGGACGACAACCCGTCGCGCTCGGTCGGTGAACCGCTCGAACATGCCCTCGTGCTCCTCACGTGCCGTGCGCCTTGATGTCAGATCTCGGCGGGGCCGGTGCGCGGACGTCCGGGATGGGCGTCCGTGCCTCCTTACTCTATCGCCGCGGACCGACTCCGCTGAGGTCGTGTGTCCTCGGCGGGAGCCCGGTAAGCGTCCTTTCTGACAACCGTCCGCGCTCAGGCGCTGTTCCGGTACCCCCGGCTGTACGCGCAGAGCGAAATTCGGACCGCCGGTCGGGCCGGCTTCCGCGCCCCCCACAGGCCCCGCCGGGGCCCTGCGGCGGCTCCGGTCGCCCCTACGAACGGTTGTCCACAGGCTGTGGACAGATTCTCCACCGGCTGTGGACAACGCCCGGACCGGCCCGGTCCTTCCCACCCGACAAGCCGTCGGGACGACGAGGACGCCAGGCCCGGGAACGGCGACGCCGGGCCGGAGACATGCTCCGGTCCGGCGTCGGTGTCGCCCGCGTCCCCCGTGTCGGGTCCGCCCCCGAGATCCCCGGCACGCCCTTCGGCGCCCGGGCCGTGACCCCGCGACGTCCTCGCTCAGCGCGTGGCGTGGAACTCGTCGACGATCTCCTGGGGGATGCGCCCCCGGTCGGAGATGTCCTTGCCCTTCCCCTTGGCCCACTGCCGGATCGCCTTGTTCTGCTCGCGGTCGGCGGTCGCGCCGCCCCGGCCGCGCGCGGCCCGGCCGCCGACCACCACGCCGCCCCGGCCCACCTTGGTGCCCGCGGCGACGTACGGCGCGAAAACGTCACGCAATTTCTCGGCGTTCACCTTGGAGAGGTCGATCTCGTACTGAACACCGTCGAGCGCGAACTTGACTGTCTCGTCAGCGTCCCCGCCGTCCAGGTCATCGACCAGCTTGTGAATGATCTGCTTGGCCACGTCCCACATTCCTTTCGAGCAGGGTGTTCCTGCAAACTGACAGCACAATAACCCGCCCGACGCTTGTCACGTCAATAGGATGCGGTATCCGACACCGTCCGGGGCCCGGAACCCCTACTCGGGCCGGGCCAACGGGAAGAGGATGGTTTCCCGAATTCCCAGGCCGGTGAGCGCCATCAGCAGCCGGTCGATTCCCATTCCCATACCCCCGGCCGGCGGCATTCCGTACTCCATGGCCCGGAGAAAGTCCTCGTCCAGCCGCATCGCCTCGTCGTCGCCCCGGGCGCCGAGTTGCGCCTGGGCCACCAGCCGCTCCCGCTGCACCACCGGGTCGACCAGCTCCGAGTACGCCGTGCCCAGCTCGAACCCGAGGACGTACAGGTCCCACTTTTCGGCCAGGCCCGGCTCGCTGCGGTGCGCCCGGGTCAACGGGCTGGTCTCCTCCGGGTAGTCCCGAACGAAGGTGGGCGCTCGCAGCCCCGGCACGACCAGCTCCTCGAAGAGCTCCTCGGCCAGCTTCCCCGGTCCCCACTTCGGGTCGACGGCCAGGCCGACCTTGTCGGCGTACTCGACCAGGAGGGCCCGCTCGGTGTGGACCGTGACCTCTTCGCCGAGCGCCTCGGAAAGCGCCCCGAAGAGCGTCACCGAACGCCACTCGCCGCCCAGATCGAACTCCTGACCATCCGCGTGCGTCACCACGGTCGACCCGGCGACCGCGATCGCCGCCTGCTGCACCAGATTGCGGGTGAGCGCGGCCATGGTGTCGTAGTCGCCGTACGCCTGGTACGCCTCGAGCATCGCGAACTCGGGCGAGTGCGAAGAGTCGACACCCTCATTACGGAAGTTGCGGTTGATCTCGAAGACCCGGTCGACGCCGCCCACGACGGCCCGCTTGAGAAACAGTTCCGGCGCGATTCGGAGATACAGATCAGTGTTCAACGCATTGCTGTGGGTCACAAATGGCCGAGCGGCGGCCCCGCCGTGCAGCAACTGGAGCATCGGGGTTTCCACCTCGATGAAGTCCTGCCGGTGCAGCGAGTCACGCAGGCTGCGCACCGCGGCGGCCCGGGTCCGCACCATCTGCCGCGCCTGGGGGCGGACGACCAGGTCGACGTACCGCTGACGGACCCGGGCCTCCTCGCTGAGCGGCTTGTGCGCCACCGGCAGCGGGCGCAGCGCCTTGGCGGTGACCGCCCACTGCTCGACCAGCACCGACAGCTCACCCCGACGGCTGGTGATCACCTCGCCGGTCACCCCGACGTGGTCGCCCAGGTCGACCAGGCGCTTCCAGTCCTCCAGCCGCTCCGCGCCGACCCGGTCCAGGGAGAGCATCGCCTGGAGCTCGGTGCCGTCGCCGTCGCGCAGGGTGGCGAAGCACAGCTTGCCGGTGTTCCGGACGAAGATCACCCGTCCGGTGACCGAGGCCCGGTCGCCGGTCGCGGTGTCGGTGGGCAGGTCGGCGTACTTCTCACGGATCTCCGCCAGCGTGCTGGTCCGGGGGTATCCGACGGGGTACGGCTCGACGCCCTCGGCGAGCATCCGGTCCCGCTTCTCCCGGCGGACCTTCATCTGCTCGGGAAGGTCATCGGCGGGGTCGACTGGCACGGCGTTCTGCTCGGTCACGGCACGCTTCCTCAGTAGGGAGATTTCGGCGGGGTCAGGACCGAGCGTACTCAAGCGCCCCGGCGGTCGTTACGGGATAACCTGCCCGCCATGACCGGCCCCACCGCCGCCCTGCCGTTCGGTGTCGCCGCGTGGTGGCGGGAACGGGGCGGTGCGGGTCCCCGCTCACGTCGGGAGGGCGGGTAGCGGGTCAGACGTTGCGCTCGTAGACCATCCGCAGCCCGATCAGGGTGATCATCGGCTCGTGGTGGGTGATGGTCCGGCACTCGCCGATCACCACCGACGCCAGCCCGCCGGTGGCGATCACCGCCTTCACCTCGCCCAGTTCCTCGACCATCCGCTCGACGATCCGGTCGACCTGGCCGGCGAAGCCGAAGTACAGGCCGGACTGGAGACACTCGACCGTGTTCTTACCGATCACCGACCGGGGCCTGGTCGCCTCCACCTTGCGCAGTTGGGCGGCGCGGGCCGCGAGCGCGTCGAAGGAGATCTCGATGCCCGGGGCGAACGCGCCGCCGAGGAACTCCCCCCGCCCGCTGATCACGTCGAAGTTGGTGGTGGTGCCGAAGTCCACCACGATCGACGGCCCGCCGAAGAGCGTGTACGCGGCGAGCGTGTTCACCACCCGGTCCGAGCCGACCTCCTTGGGGTTGTCGATCGCCAGTTGCACGCCGGTGCGCACCCCCGGCTCGACGATCACGCTCGGCAGGTCGGCGTAGTACCGGGCCAGCATGTTGCGCAGCGAGCGCAGCGCGGCCGGCACCGTCGAGCAGGCTGCCACCCCGGTGATCTCCACGGCGTCACCGGCCAACAGCCCCCGGAACATCAGCCCGAGCTCGTCCGCCGTCGAGCGGGCGTCGGTCTTGACCCGCCAGGAGTGCACCAGCTTGTCGCCGTCGAAGGTCGCCAGCACGGTGTTGGTGTTTCCGATGTCGATGCAGAGCAGCACGCACGCAGCCTAGACGCCGGGCCCGCCGGACGGCACGGACCGGCCGCCCGCGGGCGGCACGCCGACGGCAGCACCCTGGCCCGGCTCACTCCGTCCGCAGGTCCAGCGCCACGTCCAGGATCGGCGAGGAGTGGGTCAGCGCGCCCACCGACAGGTAGTCCACCCCCGTCGCCGCGTACCGCGCGGCCACATCGAGGGTCAGCCCGCCGGTGGCCTCCAGCTCGGCCCGGTCGCCCACCGCGGCCACCACCTCGGTCAGCATGGCCGGGGTCATGTTGTCCAGCAGCAGGAAGTCCGCGCCGGCCTCGACCGCCTCCAGCGCCTCGGCGAGGGTGTCCACCTCCACCTGCACCGGCACGTCCGGGAAGGCCGCCCGGACCCGGTGGTAGGCCGCCGCGACACCGCCGGCCGCGAACTTGTGGTTGTCCTTGATCATCGCGACGTCGTACAGGCCCATCCGCTTGTTCGTGCCGCCGCCGGCGCGCACCGCGTACTTCTCCAGCGCCCGCAGGCCCGGGGTGGTCTTGCGGGTGTCCAGCACCATCGCCTTGCTGCCGGTCAGCGCGTCCGCCCAGGCCCGGGTGTGGGTGGCCACCCCGGACAGCCGGCAGAGCAGGTTGAGCGCCGTCCGCTCGGCGGTGAGCAGCAGCCGGGTGGGCCCGGTCACGGTGGCCAGCACGTCGCCGCGGGCCACCCGCTGGCCGTCGTGGGCCACCAGCGACACCTCGGCGGCACCTGCGCCCCCGTCGGCCCCGGTCACCTCGCCGACCACCTCGAACACGGCCGCCGCGACGGCCAGCCCGGCCACCACCCCGTCGGCGCGGGCGACCAGGTCGGCGGTGTCCGTCTGGGTGGCCGGGATGGTGGCGACACTGGTGACGTCCAGGAAGTCCGGGCCGAGGTCCTCGGTGAACGCGTTGACGATCACCCGCCGCACATCGGCCGGGTCGAGCCCGCCGGCCCGCAGCGCCTGCTCCGTCGTCTCCCTCACTGAAACTCCCTCGGTTCGCGACTACGGGGCTCGCAAGAACTCACCATGTCCCCTCCCACCGGGACGTCAACCGGCCCTGTGACCCGATCGCGCCGGCCAGGTGGCCCAGCCACCGCTCGTCCGCCGTCGGGAAGTCCTCCCGCCAGTGGCAGCCCCGGGTCTCCTGACGGGCGTACGCGGAGGCGACCAGGGCCGACGCCACGGTGATCAGGTTCGTCGCCTCCCAGTCGACGGTGCGGGGCACACCCCGGCCGACGCCCAGCTCGCGAAGGTCCTCGGCCGTGCCCGCGAGCGTCCGCGCCGAGCGGAGCACCCCGGCGCCCCGGGTCATCGCCCGTTGCAGGGCCGGCGTCCCGTCGGCGGGCAGCACCCAGCCGCCCCCGCCGGCCCACGCGCCGGTGGCCGCCGGCTGGGCCTGGTCGGGCAGGCCGGCGGCGATGTCCTCGGCGATCCGGCGGGAGAAGACCAGCCCCTCCAGCAGCGAGTTGCTGGCCAGCCGATTCGCGCCGTGCACGCCGGTGCAGGCCACCTCGCCGCAGGCGTACAGGCCGGGGATGGAGGTGCGACCGCGCAGATCGGTGCGGACGCCGCCCGACGCGTAGTGGGCGGCCGGGGCGACCGGGATCAGGCCGGTGGCCGGGTCCACCCCGATGGCCAGGCAGGACGCGACGATGGTGGGGAAGCGCCCGGCGAGGAAGTCCCCGCCGAGGTGCCGGGCGTCGAGGTACACGTGGTCGGCGCCGGTGGCCAGCAGCACCCGGTGGATGCCCTTGGCCACCACGTCCCGGGGAGCCAGCTCGGCCAGCTCGTGCTGGCCGACCATGAACCGCTTGCCGTCGCCGTCGACCAGGTGCGCGCCCTCACCGCGCAACGCCTCGGAGACCAGCGGCTGCTGGGCCCGGCCGGCCCCGGGCACCCCTGCCCCGGCCGGGGTGATCAGCGCGGTCGGGTGGAACTGGACGAACTCCACGTCGGTGACCGTCGCACCGGCCCGCAGGGCGAGGGCCACCCCGTCGCCGGTGGAGACCGCCGGGTTGGTGGTGGCCGAGAAGATCTGCCCCATCCCGCCGGTGGCCAGCACCACGGCCCGGGCCAGGATCGCCCCGACGCCGTCCTCGCTGCCCTCGCCGAGCACGTGCAGGGTGATCCCGCAGGCCGGGCCGAGCCCGCCCGCGCCGTCACCGGGGGCGCGCAGCAGGTCCAGCACCAGGGCGTGCTCGAACAGCCGGATCCACGGGTCGCGGCGGACCGCAGCGTGCAGCGCCCGCTGCACCTCCGCGCCGGTGGCGTCCCCGCCGGCGTGCACGATCCGGTCCGCCCGGTGCCCGCCCTCGCGGGTGAGCATGAGCGAGCCGTCCGGATGGCGGTCGAACTCCGCGCCGATGCGCATCAGCTCCCGCAGCCGGGTCGGCCCCTCCGCCACCAGCGCCCGCACGGCAGCCGGGTCGCACAGCCCGACGCCGGCCAGCTCGGTGTCCGAGGCGTGCGCCGCCGGGGTGTCCGCCGGGTCGAGCACCGCGGCGATGCCGCCCTGCGCCCAGCGGGTCGAGCCGTCGTCGATGTTGACCTTGGTGACCACGGTGACGTGCAGGCCGGCCTCGCGCAGGTGCAGCGCGGCGGTGAGCCCCGCCACCCCGGAACCGACCACGACCACGTCGGTGGTCTCCACCCAACCGGGGGCGGGCGCGGCCAACAGCGACGGCAGGGCGGGCAGGTCGACGGTCGGTACGTCCATGGGCACAGTCAACCCGAAGGTTCCTCGCCCCGGGCGGCGGGGGCACGACGAGCGGTTCGGCTACCGCGCCCGGGGCCGCTACTTCGTCCGGACCGGGATCCCCGCCGGGCCGGCCCCCTTGAGCGAAGCGGTCACCGATCGGTCACTGAGCCACAGGTAGCAACGGACGCCCCGGTCGCCCACCCGCCACCGGCCCGCCCCGGGCGGGCGGATCATCACGCCACTGCGGTAACTCAGGTCGCCGTCGTCCGGCACGCCGACGTAGCGGGCGAGCACGGAACGGCAGCCGACGTAGAAGGGGGCCCAGTCGGCGTCCCGGGTCGGGTACGGCCGGTCCGGCGCCTTCCACACCCCGACGAACTCTGCGTCGTGCCGGGTGGCGCACCCGACCGGCGTCAGCACCTGCGCCCCCCGTGTCCCGGCGAACCTGGTGCGCTGGCAGCCCAGCCGCAGCGGCGACGCCACCTTCAGCGCGTCGCGCAGGCTGCCGGTGCGGGTGACCGGCACGGCCCCCGCCTCGGCGGTGCTCACCTCGGTCAGGTCGCAGCGGTACCAGCGGGCACCGGACGCCCAGCCGGGCTTCGACGGCTGCGCCACGGCCAGCCGGAGCCGGCCGGCCCGCCAGTCGTCGCCCACGTACCCGGTGGCCTTCGCGTCGCAGTCCGCGAACGCGCCGCGCAGCTCCGTCGACCCCCCGGCCGGCGGGGCGGCCCGCTCCGCCGGGAACGCGCCCACGTGCACGGTCTCCACCCGGTGCGCGACGGCGCAGTCCACCGGCGCGTACGCCGCCAGGGTGACCGTCTCGGTGAAGTCGGCGACCTGACACACCCCCGCGGCCGGGGTGAACGGCTTGGCCGGGGCGAGGACCGCCCAGTCGTCGGTGAGGTCGCCGTCGAGCCCCGTGGCGGTGCCACAACCGACCAGCACGACCGCCACGGCCATAGCCGCGCACAGGGTCGTCATCGCACGGCGCATCGGGCCTCCCCAGCCACCAGCTCACGACGGCGACCCCAGACTAACCACAGATGACCATCGGTGACAGACCGCGTACGAGCAGAAGTTCCGGACGGCCGACCCGACCGGCCGGTCAGCCGACGACGGCGAGCGGGCTCGGGACCGGGTCGCCGGCCGTGCCCGGCGCCACCGCGGCCGGGTCGCCGCCCAGCTCGACCACCCGGTTGTCGGCGTCCACGTGCACCACCCGGGGCCGGTACGCCCGCGCCTCGGCGTCGTCCAGTTGCCCGTACGAGATCAGGATGACCAGGTCGCCGGGGTGCACCAGGTGCGCGGCGGCGCCGTTGATGCCGATCACGCCGCTGCCCCGCTCGCCGGGAATCACGTACGTCTCCAGCCGGGCCCCGTTGGTGACGTCCACGATCGCCACCTGCTCGCCGGGGAGCAGGTCGGCCGCGTCGAGCAGGTCCTGGTCCACCGTCACCGAGCCCACGTAGTGCAGGTCGGCCTGGGTCACCGTGGCGCGGTGGATCTTCGACTTGAGCATGGTGCGGAACATCGGGGTGCCTTTCGCGCGCGCAGAGGTCAGGAGCGGGGGGCGAGCCGAATCGCCGCGTTGTCGATGAGCCGGGTGGCGCCGACCCAGGCCGCGACCAGCAGCCGGGCCGGGCCGGCGACCGGGCCGGGTTCCAGGTCCGGGTCGGTCAGCACCAGGTAGTCGAGCCGGGCCCCGGCCGCGCCGGAGCCGAACGCCCGGTGGGCCTCGGCCAGCACCGCGCCGGCGTCCAGTCCCCGGTCGGCGGCGTCCGCGCCGGCCCGCAGCGAGGCCGACAAACTCAGCGCCGCCTCCCGCTCCTGCGCCGAGAGGTAGCGGTTGCGGCTCGACAGGGCCAGGCCGTCCGGCTCCCGGACGGTCGGCACGCCGACCACCTCGACCGGCACGTCGAAGTCCCGGGCCATCCGCCGGACCAGGGTGAGCTGCTGGTAGTCCTTCTCTCCGAAGAACGCCAGGTCGGGGCGGGTGAGCTGGAACAGCTTGAGCACCACGGTGAGCACCCCGTCAAAGAAGCCCGGCCGGCTCAGCCCCTCCAGGTCCTCGCCGAGCAGGCCCGGGTTCACCCGGACCCGGGGCTCACCGTCCGGGTACATCTCCTCCCGGTCCGGCGCGAAGACCAGATCCGCTCCGGCCCGCTGGCAGGACTCCAGGTCCGCCGCCAGGGTGCGCGGGTACCGGTCGAAGTCCTCGCTCGGGCCGAACTGGAGCGGGTTGACGAAGATCGTCACCAGCACGTGGTCGGCCCGTTCCCGGGCGGCCCGCAGCAGCGTCTCGTGCCCGGAGTGCAGCGCGCCCATGGTCATCACCACCCCGACCGTGCCGGTCAGGCCGGCGCGCGCCTTCGCCAGCTCCTCGCGGGTCCGCACCAACTCGGTCACTGTGCCGCCACCTCCCGATGGGTTCCACTGAGCACGTCGAGCAGCGACTCGGCGTCCGCCGGTCGCAGCCGGCCCGCCGCGATTGCCCGGTCCGCCGTCCGCCGGGCCAGGGTCAGGTACGGGGCCACCGACTCGGGCGCGGTCGCGGCCAGCCGCTCCAGGTGCCGGCGTACGGTGCCGGCGTCGCCCCGGGACACCGGGCCGGTCAGCGCGTCGTCGCCGAGCCGCAGCGCGTTCTCCAGCGCCGCCCGCAGCAGCGGGGCGAGCACCTTCTCCGGCTGGCCCACCCCCGCGTCGCGCAGCCGGTCGGCCGCCTCGTTCACCAGGGTGACCAGGTGGTTCGCGCCGTGCGCCAGCGCCGCGTGGTACAGCGGGCGATCGACCTCGGCCACCCACTCCGGCACCCCGCCGAGGTCGGCGGTCAGCCGGACGGCGAACGGACGCAGCTCGGCCGGGGCGGTCACCCCGTACGAGATTCCGGCGAGCCGGCCGAGGTCGTCGGGCGTACCGGTGAAGGTCATCGCCGGGTGCAGGGCCAGCGGACGGGCCCCGACGGCGGCGGCCGGGGCGAGCACGCCCAGCCCGTGCGCGCCGGAGGTGTGCGCGACCACCTGGCCGGGCCGCAGCGCACCCGTCTCGGCGAGCCCGGCCACCACCCCGGCCAGCGCGTCGTCGGGAACGGCGATCAGCAGCAGGTCGGTGGCGGCCCGGGCCACGGAGGTGGCGGAGCGGTTGCGGGCGTCGGGGAGCAGCAGGGCGATCCGGGCCTTGGCCACCCCGGAGACGCCGGAGGCGGCGACCACCCGGTGCCCGGCGGCGGCGAGCGCGGCGCCCAGCACGGCACCGACCCGGCCGGCGCCGATGACGCCGACGGTGAGCACGCGGGGAAAGACGAGCGGGGCGCCGGCAGGGGCGCCGCCCGCGGGTACGGCGGCCCGGGAGGGGACGGCCGGACGCGGGCGCAGCGGTGCGCTCATGGCAACGATCCAGTCCTCGAAAAGGGGGTACCGGTCGATGGCAAGTATGCGCCGTGGTCAAGGAGCCGGAACAAGAGTGTGTGAAAACCTTCACCGCCGGGGCCGGGTCACCGCGCGGACGCGCGGCGACCCGGCCAGGGGGTCAGCGGCGACGCAGGAAGCCGGCGTCGACGAACTTGAAGTTGGTCGCCGGCCGGACCGCGCCGTCCGCGCCCGGCGTCCCGGGGGTCTCGCGGCCGTCGTGCACCACCAGCAGGCCGCCGGGGAAGCCCGGCAGCCCGGTGGCGACCACGGCGGCCCCGTCGCACTCCTGGGAGCCGTCCACCGCCCCGTCGACCACCGCGAACCGCCCGACCGGCCGGCCCGTGCGCCGGTCGTACGTGTAGAAGGTGTCGTCGCCCTGACTGGAGACGATCAGGGTGCCGGCGAAGCGTCCCGTCCGGTGGATGGTCAGCCCCTCCACGTCCTGGGCGATCCGGCCGCCGAAGCCGGGATCGGCCGCGTGGTCGGTCACGCAGTCGTCCGCCACGGGGTCGAACGCGGCCGGGACGCCGTACTCGCGGACCCGCTCGACCGACCGGGGGGCCTCGGCGAACCGACCGCCGACCAGCCGGGTCCGCCACAGGCCGACCTTCTCCTGGGCCAGGTGCACCACGCCAGTGTCCGGGTCCACTACGGTCCCCTCGACCTGCGGCCCGTCGCCCGGGTCGGTGCACGGCGACCAGGCGGTGCCGTCGGGCAGGGTGAACGTGGCGGGCAGGGTGAGCCGGTCCACGGGCCGGTAGGAGACCCGGCCGGCCCGTTCGACCAGCCGGAACGTCCCCACCTGGGAGGTGCTGCGCCGGCTGACCACCGCGTACGCGGCCCCGGCGGGGTCGACGTGCGTGCCCAGCCCGTACGCGGTGCGCTGCTCGTTCACCTCGGACTGGTCCCGGCTGAACGCGAACGGCACGTCCGGCGCGGTGACGTCGGTCAGCAGCCGGGTGGCCGGGTCGATCCGGTAGAACCTGAGCTGGTCGCGGCCCCGGTCGGTGACCACGGCCAGGTCGACCCGCCGGCCGCCCAGCCGGAAGCCGGCCACCAGGTCGACGTTGTTGAACCGGCCGGCCTCGTCGTCCGGGCCCGGGGCCGGCGGGGTGGGGATCGCCTGCCGCTCGCGGCCGGCCAGGTCGTACACCCGCAGGCCGCCGTTCTTGGCGGCGGCGACCACCAGCGTGCCGCCCCGGTCGGTCGGGTGCACCCAGATCGCGGGGTCGTCGGCGTCCGCGTCGCCACCGGCCGCGTCGTCGAACAGGGCGGGGGTCTCGACCACCGCCCGCACCGGACGCGGCGTGCCGCCGGCTGGCGGCGCGGCGGCGGCGGGGCCGGCGAGCAGCAGGGGTACGACCGCCAGCGCGGAGATCACGATTCGTCTCATGCCACCAGACCGTAGGGTCGGCACGATGACGGCCCCTGAACGTGGAATGAACTGATGTCGCCGCGCTGGCGGGACGCGATGGACCGGGCGCTGTACGGCCCCGGCGGCTTCTTCGTCTCCGGTCCCGGGCCGGCGGCCCACTTCCGCACCAGCACGCACGCCTCCCCGGTGCTCGCCTCCTGCCTCCTGCGCCTGGTGCGCGCCGTCGACCGGGCCCTCGGCCGACCGCCCACCCTGGACCTGGTGGACGTGGGCGCGGGCCGGGGCGAACTGCTGCGGGCGCTGCTTGCGGCGCTTCCCGAGGAACCCGACGGGCCCGCGCCGCTGGCCCGACGGCTCCGGCTCACCGCCGTCGAGAGGGCCCCCCGCCCGGACGGCCTGCCGGCGCGGATCGGCTGGGTGGACGAGATCCCGGCCGGGATCACCGGGCTGCTGGTGGCCACCGAGTGGCTCGACAACGTCCCGCTGGACCTGGCCGTGCCCACCGGGGACGGCTGGCGCTACCTGCTGGTGGACCCGGCGACGGGCGACGAGTCCACCGGCGACCCGCTCAGCGCCGAGGACGCCGACTGGCTCGCCCGGTGGTGGCCCGTCCCGGGGGCGCCCACGCGCCCCCCGCTCGACGGGGTGGAGGTCGAGCTGGGCAGGGAACGCGACGAGGCCTGGGCCCGCGCCGTGGGCCACCTCGACCGGGGGCTGGCCGTGGCCGTCGACTACGGGCACGCGCGCCGGTCCCGGCCCGTCGGCCGGACGCTGACCGGTTACCGGGACGGGCGACAGGTGCCCCCGGTGCCCGACGGCTCCTGCGACGTCACCGCGCACGTCGCCATGGACTCCGTGGCCGCCGCCGGCGCGCGGGTCGCGGGTCGCGCGTACACCCTGCTCGCGCAGCGGGAGGCGTTGCGGGCGCTCGGGGCCGACGGCGGGCGACCGCCGCTGAGCCTGGCCGCCACCGACCCGGCCCGGTACGTGCGGGCGCTCGCCGCCGCGTCGGCGGTCGCCGAGCTGACCGACCCGGCCGGGCTCGGCGGGCACCAGTGGCTGCTCCAGCCGGTCGGCGTCACCGTCGATCCGCTCATGGCACGATGACGGGCATGACCACGGACACCGGTGACCTGCGCGAGCTGACCGTCGGCACCGGGGCCGGCGGGGAGCAGCTCGGCACCGACATGGTGCTCAACATCGGCCCGCAGCACCCGTCCACGCACGGGGTGCTGCGGCTGAAGCTGGTCCTCGACGGGGAACGGGTGATCGCCGCCGAGCCGATCGTCGGGTACATGCACCGGGGCGCGGAGAAGCTGTTCGAGGTGCGCGACTACCGCCAGATCATCGTGTTGGCCAACCGGCACGACTGGCTGTCGGCGTTCTCCAACGAACTGGGCGTGGTGCTGGCCGTCGAACGGCTGATGGGCATGGAGGTGCCCGAGCGGGCCACCTGGCTGCGGATGGCGCTGGCCGAGCTGAACCGGGTGCTCAACCACCTGATGTTCCTCGGCTCGTACCCGCTGGAGATCGGCGCGATCACGCCGATGTTCTACGCGTTCCGGGAGCGGGAGACCATCCAGGCCGTCATGGAGGAGGTCTCCGGGGGCCGCATCCACTACATGTTCAACCGGGTCGGCGGACTGAAGGAGGAGGTCCCGGCCGGCTGGACGGGTCGGGCCCGGGCGGCGATCGGCGAGGTGCGCCGCCGGATGCCGGACCTGGACAACCTGATCCGACGCAACGAGATCTTCCTGGCCCGCACGGTCGGGGTGGGGGTGCTGTCGTCCGCCGACGCCGCCGCGTTCGGCGCGTCCGGCCCGGTCGCCCGGGCCTCCGGGCTGGACCTGGACCTGCGCCGCGACGAGCCCTACCTGGCGTACGACCAGCTCGACGTGCCGGTGGTCACCAAGACCGCCGGGGACTGCCACGCCCGGTTCGAGGTGCTGCTCGACCAGGTGTACGCCTCACTCGACCTCGCCGAGCAGTGCCTGGACCGGGTGGACCGGCTCACCGGTCCGGTGAACACCCGGCTCCCGAAGGTGGTGAAGGCCCCGGAGGGGCACACCTACGCGTGGACGGAGAACCCGCTCGGCATCAACGGCTACTACCTCGTGTCGAGGGGCGAGAAGACGCCGTGGCGGTTGAAGCTGCGCACGGCGTCGTACGCGAACGTGCAGGCGCTGGCCACGTTGCTGCCCGGCTGCCTGGTGCCGGACCTGATCGCCATCCTCGGTTCGATGTTCTTCGTGGTGGGCGACATCGACAAGTAGCCGGGTGCTGTGCGCCGCGCTCCGTCGGCGGCCGGTCGGCCGGCGGTCAGGGCCGGCGGTCCGCCGAGCGGGCGCCACCGGCGCGGGGCGTGTCGTCGCGGGGCGGATACCACTCCCCGTCGGCGTGCTGATGCCGGCCGGTCCGGTCCGGGTCCGGTCGTCGCCCGCCCGGATCCTCGTCCCACCGCCGCTCGCCCTGGCCCCGCCCGGGGCCGGACTCGCTCCGCCGCACCGACGACCAGCGGTCCTCGACCCGGTACCCGCTGCCGTCGGCGTCGGCGTGTGCCGTGGCTCGCCGCTCACCGACCCGGACCTCCCGGCCCCGATCGTCGTCGTGCACCTCCGCCCAGCGGTCCCCGGCCCGCAGCTCCGACCACTGGCCGGGGCCGGCGGGGGCCGGCTCGGGCTGGTACGGGCGGGCACGCCCAGCACCGGCGGACCCGCCCGGCGGACCCCACGAGCCCCGGTCGGCGTGCGGCGCCCCGCCGTTGTCGTCGGGCCGGCCGGCCCACCCGGCGTCGTCGCGCGATGCCGGCCCGCGCGATGCCGGCCCGCGCGGAGCCTCGCCGCGCGGGGACGCCCGGCCCGGTTCGTCCCGTGACACGGGCCAGGCGGGTTCCTCGCCCGGGACGGGCCAGGCGGGTTCCTCGCCCGGGACAGGCCAGGCGGGTGTCGCACGGGCGGCGGGGCGGCCGGGCGCGTGCCGTTCGGGCAGCTGCGGCGGACGGGGGCGGTCGTCGGGCGGTTCGGGACGGGCGCGGGCGGACGAGCCGGCGTGCCCGGCCCAGTGATCCTCCGGCTCGGGGGCGACCGCGCTGGCCCACGGCCGCTCCTGCGGCGTAACCGGCCACCGGCCGGCGGGAGCGGCGCCGTACAGGCCCATGTCCGGTTCCGGCCCGTCGACGACGGTGTGCCGGGTGGTGACGTGCACGGTCTCGGTGTGCCGGACCACGCCGACCGGGCGGGCGGCCGGCTCGGGGGCGACCGGGCGGGGAGCGGCCGGTCCGAACGATCGGGCATCGGGCTCGGCCGGTCCGGGGCCGCCGGGCTGGGCGGGCCGCTCGGCCCCGTAACGCGGGGTCGGCCGGGGCCGGCGGCCGGGCGGCTCGTCGTCGGGGGCCGTCCCGGGCACCCGGACCCGCCCGGAATGAGGTTCGTCGATGTCCTGGGGGCGGTGCGCGTCGTCGTACGCCTCGGCGAGCGGGACCCGGGCGCGGCCGGTGCCGGCCGGCCTTTCGGCGGACGGCTCAGGGGCGGCGGCGGTCGCCACGGCGTCGAGCCGGCGACGCAGCGCCGCAGCCTGGTCCTGGGCCCGCTGGGACGCGTCGAGCGCCTGGTTGCCGCGCTGCGCGGCGGCGACGATCTCGCCGCGCAGTTCGTGGCGCAGCTCCTCGATGTCGTCGTGGAGGGCCTCGATGTCGTCGTGCAGGGCCTCGATCTCGGCCCGGCTGCCGCCGCCGTCCGGGCGCAGTGCGATCGAGAGACCGATCAGCACCACGGCCGTGACGGCGAGCACGGCAGCGAACCGAAGCGGCCCGTTGCCGTCGGCGACCAACAGGATCAGCGCCGCGACCGGGGCGAACGCCACGCCGATCCAGAAGAGCACGGGCAGCAGACGGGACTCACGCCTGTCGGTGACGGCAACCGGGTCGGGCATGGGTGTGCAGCCTACCGAGAGTTCCAGCGGCTGGGAACGGGGCGGCCCCCTGAGGGGTGCCGGTCGCCGGCGGCGCGGGGCCGCCGACGACCGGTGGTGGATCAGCCGACCGCGAGGGCCCCGTCGGAGGAGAGGACCAGACCGACGCTCGCGTTCCCCGTCGTCAAGGCGTTCTTGGTCTGCGGACCGGCCGCGTCCAGCGAGCTGAAGGAGCCGGCCTTGAAGTCGTAGACCTTGACCAGGCCGGCCTGGCACATCGGCCGCTGCGGGCACTCCGGCGGGCCGGCCAGCACGGTGGCGCTGCCGGAGCACTTGGCGGCCAGGTCGGAGAGGGTGGTGACCCCGTACTTGTCCGCGAAGGCCTTGGTGACGGCGAAGGCGTTCTGGTCCTGGGCGGCGGACGGCGCGCCGAAGGCGAGGCCGGCCTTCTCGCCGCCGGCCTTGAGGGCGGCCACGGTCTTCTCCAGCTCGGGCGAGGAGACCGCCGGGGCGTCCTTGCCGTTGGCCTTGGTGTTCAGGAACTCGGCCATGGTCGCCGCGTACTCCGGGACGACCTGGATCTCGCCCTTCTCCAGGGCCGGCTCGTAGAGCTCCCGGTTGCCGATCTGCTGCACCTTGACCTGGTAGCCGGCGGCGGTGAGGGTGATCCGGTAGAGCTCGGCGAGGGTCTCGCTCTCGCTGAAGTTGCCGGCGCCCACCACGATCGTGCCGCCCGGCCCCTTCTCCAGCCCCTGAGCGAGGTTGTTCGCCGCAGCGAACTCCTCCGCGGCGACCTTGGAGGTCTTGCGGTCGACGACGACGGCCTTGTTGAGGCCGATCAGCTTCGGGGTGTCCAGCGCCGCGGAGACCTTGTCGAGCGCCGCGACCAGCTGCGGCTTGGCCACCTTCGCGTTGATCGCCGGAAGGATGTTGTCGCTGTTCTGCAGCTTCTTGTCATCCGTCAGGACGACCAGCTGATCGCCAGCCACCGGGGCGCACCCGACCCCCGACGCGCCCTGCTCGGGCGCCTCGGTCCCGGAGGACCCGGCGTCCCCGCAACCGGTGAGAAACCCGGCCGCGGTAAGGACGCCGATCGCGCCGATTGCCAGGCGTGTACGTGCGCGCATCAAGCCCGCCTTCCGTGTCCCGGCGCGGCCCGTTCGGGCCGGCCGCGTGTCCGACGGGCGATCCCTCTTGTTCATCGCCCGCGATCTCCCACCCAACATCCTGACGGCCGACCCCGCCAACCCGAGGCGCGCTTTGTCACCGGATCGTCACAACGGAGGCGTACGAGGCGGTCGGACGGCCCCGCCCTCAGGTGCCGGCGACTGCGTCCGCGGCGCGGCGATTCGCCCGGCGCCGGGCCGGGCGCAGCGGGCGCGGGGTGACCACCCGCTCGACCAGCGCCAGCACCAGTTCGGCCAGCACCGCCAGCCCGGCCACCAGCAGGCCGCCGGCGATGATCTGCCCACCCCCGGCGGCGATGTCCAGGCCGAAGCCGGCCCGGATGATCTGGCCGAGGCCGCCGCCGTTGACGAACGACGCCAGCGCGGCCGTCGCCACCACCTGCACCGTCGCGGTCCGGAAGCCGGCCGCCAGGTACGGCACCGCAAGCGGCAGCTCCACCCGGCGCAGCACCTGCCCGCCGGACAGCCCCATTCCGCGCGCGGCGTCCCGGGCCTCCGGGTCGGCCTGGCGCACCCCTGTGTACGCGTTGGCCAGCAGCGGCGGCACCGCGAAGACGGCCAGCGCGACCACCACCGACGGTCGGCCGAAGCCGAGGAAGGTCAGCGGCAGGATGGTCAGCAGGGCCAGGGTCGGCACGGCGAGGGTGACGTTGGAGACGAGCACGACCAGCCCGCCGCCCCGCCCGGTGTGCCCGAGCCAGAGCCCGACGGGCCAGGCCACCAGGCAACCGAGCAGCACGGCCGCCGCCGAGATGCTCAGGTGCTCGCCGAGCCGGTCCAGGACGCCGCCCGGGTTGGTCCAGTTCAGCGGGTCGTTGAGCCAGAGCACCGCCTGGCCGACCGGGTTGCTCACCGGGCTGTCCTCCCGCGGTCGTTCGTCGGCCCCGCCCCCAGGTTGCCCGCCGGGGGCGTGTCATGGCTGCCCGCCGGGCCCGTCCGGTGGCCGCTCATCGCGTCCCGCGCAGCCAGGGGGTGGCCGCCCGACCGATCCCGGCCAGGATCAGGTCCAGCACCAGGGCCAACAGGACGCAGAGCAGCGTGCCGGTCATGATCTGGGCCTTGTAGAAGTTGTTCTGGAAGCCGGCGAAGATGAGCTGTCCCAGCCCGCCCCGGCCGACCACCACCCCGACGGTCACCAGCGCCACGGTCGACACGGTGGCCAGCCGCAGACCGGTGAGGATGCCGGGCAGGGCCAGCGGCAGCTCGATCCTCAGCAGCCGGCCCCACCGGCCGTATCCCATGCCCTCGGCGGCCTCGCGGACCTCGGGCGGGACCTGGCTCAGCCCGGCGACGGCGTTGCGGACGATGACCATCAGCGCGTACAGCACCACCACGCTGAGCACCGTCACCGCCCCGATCCCCAGGTACGGCGCGAGGAAGGCGAACAGCGCCAGGGACGGGATCGTGTAGAGCACGCCGGTGAATGCGAGAATCGGGCCGGCGAGCGGGCGGAACCGGTGCGCCACCAGGGCGAGCGGCAGGGCCACCAGCGCGGCGATCAGCACCGCCCGCGCGGTCAGCGAGGCGTGGTCGCGCAGCGCGGCGAGGATCGTGTCAGAGTTGTCCCGCACGAACTGCCAGGAGAACCACGGGTTACCCGGGTCGGCCCGGTAGCTCAGGCGGAAGGACATGCGTGGACGTTACCCCGGGAACCACCGGTGACGCCGGCCAGAGTGCCGCGTCGATCGCTCTGGAGGGCATCCGTAAGCGCTACCCGGACGGCACCGAGGCGGTCCGCGAGCTGAGCCTGGAGGTCAGGGCCGGAGAGCTGGTGGTGCTGATCGGCCCGTCCGGCTGCGGCAAGTCGACCGTGCTCAGGATGATCAACCGATTGATCGAGCCGACCGGCGGCCGGATCCTGCTCGGCGACGAGGACGTGACCCGGGTCGACCCGGTCGAGCTGCGCCGCCGGATCGGTTACGTGATCCAGAACGTCGGCCTCTTCCCGCACCAGACGGTTCTGGCGAACGTCGGCACCGTCCCCCGGCTGCTCGGCTGGGCCCGGGACCGGGTGCGCCGCCGGTCCGAGGAACTGCTGGAGCTGGTCGGGCTGGACCCGGGGCAGTTCGGTCGCCGCTACCCGCACGAACTGTCAGGCGGCCAGCGGCAGCGGGTCGGGGTGGCCCGGGCGCTGGCCGCCGACCCGGTGGTGCTGCTGATGGACGAGCCGTTCTCGGCCGTCGACCCGATCGTGCGAACCCGGTTGCAGGAGGAGTTCCTCCGGCTCCAGGCGGAGGTTCGCAAGACCATCGTGCTGGTCACCCACGACCTGGACGAGGCGGTCCGGCTCGGGGACCGGATCGCGGTGCTCTCCGAGGGCGGCCGGCTGGAGCAGTACGACACCCCGGCGGCCCTGCTCGGGGCGCCCGCCTCCCCGTTCGTCCGGGAGTTCGTCGGCGAGGACCGGGGCATCCGGGCGCTCGCCGTGACCCCGGTCACCCGGGACGCGCTGGACCCGGCACCGGCCGACCCCGCCGGGCTGCCCGAGGTGGCGCTGGGCTCGTCGGCGTACGACGCGCTGGCCGTGATGCTCACCGCCGGGGCGGACCGGGCGCTGGTGACCGCCGACGGCCGGCCGGCCGGGGTGCTCACCCGGGAACGCGCGCTGGGGGCGGGACGCTGACCGCGCCGGGCGGCCGGCTCCCCCGCCCGCAGTCCGGCCCCGGCCGCCGGGTCAGGCCCGGCCGCCCAGGCTGGCGGTTCCGATGATCCAGCCGGAGAGGAAGCCGTAGGTGGCACCGGTGCCGGCAGCCTGAAGCGCGGCGAGCAGCGACGGGTCCGGCCCCAGCAGCGTGCTGACCAGCGCGGCCAGGCCGGCGGCCAGCACGTACGCCCCCCAGCCGGAGAAGAACTGGCTGAACGACCCCTGCACCCGGGCCACCTGCGAGGCCGGGAGCAGGTAGAGCAGGGCCCCCGCCAGGATCACCAGCAGGATGGCCCGCAGGTCGGTGGCGAACACCCCCTGCCCCGGGTCGTCTGAGCTGAGACGCCAGGCCGGCCAGGCGAGCAGCCGCAGGAACCACCCGCCGGCCCCGTTCGGGTCGGTGTTGTCCTCCGCCCACCCGACGTACAACGGGCTGCCGCAGACCCCGACGAGCACCAGCACCGCGAGGATGCCGGTGCCGGCCGCGGTCCCGTACCTGCTGACCGCCGCGGAGCGGTTGGTGGGAGGCATGGCGCGACCAGTTCCCGGTGCGCCCCGACTGGCAAACCTGCGGGCCACCATGGTCGGCCCGGCTAGCGCTTCATCAGGTAGTCGATGAACTTGGCCCGCAGCAGCGGAGCCGACTCCTCGTAGCCGTGCCCGGTCAGCTCCCGCCACAGCGCGGCCGCCTCGTCGATGGTCGGACCGACCGAGTTCGGCGCACCGTCCAGCGCGGCGGCCTCGTCGGCGTTGGGCAGGTGGCGCAGCACCGACCAGTAGAACCCGACGTCGCGACGCTCCCGGGCCAGCGCGAACGCCCGCTCCCGCAGCTCCTCGGTGGAGAGCGCGTCCAGCTCCTCGAACGTGTTCCTGCCGGTACCGGTGGAAGGTGTCTCGGTCATGCCGCCGAGCCTAACCGCCGAGATCACCGGGGGCGCGGCGGACGCGGCGCGGGCCGGGCGTGGGCGGCCACCCGGCGGACGCCGACACCGGGCGTCCGTCGGCGGTGCACGGGCCGGGCGTCAGCGGTCGCCGCCGTCCCAGCGCGGAGGCTGGGTGTCCCAACGGGACGCGTCCCAGGGGTCCGCGGGCGTGTCGTCGGAGCGGGTGGGCAGGGCGGGCGGCCAGTCCTCGACCGGTGCCGGCCGGGGCACCGACCAGCCGGAGCTGATGGCGCCGTCGCCGCTCGGACGGGCCTCCACGTCGGCACCCGCCGACCGGGGTCGCCCGTACGCCTCGACGAGCCGGGTCACCACCAGGCCGACGCCGAGCGCGGCCCCGCCCACCGTCCACCGGCTGACCTGCCAGCCCCGGGCCCCGGACCAGGCGAGCAGGACGGTGACCAGGCTCACCGCGAGCAAGGTCCCGAAGATCCCGCCGCGCCGGCCGTACGCGCTGGTGCCGGCGAGCAGCGCGGTGCCCACGGCGAGCACCGTCCAGCCCAGTCCCTCGGTCGGCACGACCGTCCCGGCGCCGTTGCCGGCGATCAGGATGCCGGCCAGCATGGCGAGGACGGTGGACAGGACGAACGAGACCACGACGACGGCACCGGCCGCCCCGCCCCGGCGGCGGGCCGGGTCGGCCACCGCCCGGAACCTCCCGACCAGCCGGCGCACCGGTCGGATCGCCCCGAACAAGCCGCCGAGCACCGCCACCGCGGCGAAGCCGACGAAGAGGTAGAACGCGCTGTCGCGGGGGTCGTACCCGCCCTGCACGAGGACCGGCGTGGCCCGCCGCTCGATGTAGACCACCACGCCGGCCGCGCCGGCCAGACTCGCCGCCCAGCCCGGCACGTGCAGCACGACCACGGCCAGCCCCACCAGCAGACCGCCGACGGCGGCCACCGCCGCGGCGTGGCCCACCGCGACCTCGACCCCCCGGTCGCCCTGCTCGGCGAAGTGCAGTGCGGCGGCGACCGCGACCGGGCCCACCGCCAGGTTCACCGCTGCCGTCCGCAGGCTCAGGCCGGCGGCCAGGACGAGCAGCCCCACCGCCACCACGTCGACCAGCAGGACCCGCAGGCCGTCGTCGCGCAGCGCGGCCGGGTCGTCCCGCCACAGCAGCCAGGTCAGCACGGCCAGGCCGGCGGCGAGCACCAGCTCCCAGGTGACGTGCACGGCGACGCGATCCCGCCCCGGCTCGCCGTGCGTCGGGTCGTCGAAGACGTTCTCCAGCACCGCCGCGGGCACGCCCGACGAGGGCTGCACCGGATCGTCGTACCCCATGACGCGTGCCCTCCCCAGGTCACGGCCGCAGGGTCCGACGCGGGCGGACCGGGGCGGCCGTTGCTCACCGGTCGCCAGGCACGGTACCTGCGCGCCGGGCCGGGCGTAACCCCCGCGCTCAGCGTCGACCCGGGCGGCTCTCCCGGTCGCCGGTGTCGCGCTCGTCCTCCGGCTGGTCCGGCACCCGGCAGGCCCGCTCGAGCCAGAGCGCGGCGGCCACCAGCGCGAGCGAGGCGAGCAGCCCCGCCCCGGCAGCCGGGCGGTCCGCGGTGGCTGCCTGGGTGCGCTCCACGAAGAGCCACCCGGTCAGCCCGGCGCACCAGCCGGCGAAGATCGCCCCGGCCAACGCGGACGCCTTGGCCAGCACCACGAACCGGGCCACCAGCAGCGGGTTGACCGGGTCGCGGCCCGGCCTGCGCTTGATCCGACCCAGGGTGTTGACCGCCGCGTACGCCTCGAGCACCGCCAGCGCGGCCAGCGTGACGACGGGCAGCCACGGCAGGCGGGGGAAGCCCTCGTAGTAGAAGCCGCTGATCGCCAGCCAGGCCACCGCCGCGGCGGCCAGTCCTGCGACGACCAGGGTGGAGATCCGGGTGGGGCCCATCCGGGACCGTTCGGGGTCCGTCCCGCGCGGCGGCGGGGACTGTGCCTGGGTCATGCCGGCCGGCTCCACTGGCTCATGTCGACGACTCTAACGCCAGATCCGGCCGGGGACTCAGTTCCAGGGCGTCACCGGCCAACGGTTCGGCGTTCAGCAGATCGGTCAGCCAACCGTGCCCGGGCAGCCGCCCGTACGGCTGGATGTCGATCCACGGCCGCAGCACGAACGCCCGCAGGTGGGCCCTGGGGTGCGGCAGCGTCAGCTCGGGGTCGTCGCTGCACACCGGCTCCCCCGCGTCGTCCCACACCGCGACCACGTCGACGTCCAGCGTGCGCGGGCCGAACCGGCGCTGCGGGTCGCGCTCGCGGCCGGCCCGCCGCTCGGCAGCCCGGGCCCGCGTCAGCCAGTCCCGTGGGGCCGCCGCCGGGTCCTCGACCAGCGCCACCGCGTTGAGGTACGCCGGCTGGTCCGCGTCGCCCCACGGCGGGGTCTCGTAGACGCCGGAGACCAGCAGCACCGCCTCGCCGAGGGTGTCCACGGCCGAGCGGAGGTGGGCCAGGCGGTCGCCGAGGTTGCTGCCGAGGGAGAGCAGGGCGCGGGTCACACCGCACCCCCGTTCCCGGCGGACGGGGGTGGCGGTTCTGGTTGCGGCTGGGGCTGCGCCGGCGCCGGGCCGCCGGTGGTCGATGCCGGGCCGCCGCCGGGCGGGTGGGCCGGCGGGCCGGGACGGGTCCGGGTCATGGTCACCGCGACATCGGTGAAGGCGTGCGGGACCGGGGCTTCGGGCTTGTGCACGGTCACCGTCGCCCGGACCACCCGGGGGTCGGCCAGACAGATCGCGAGGAGCCGGTCGGCGAGCGTCTCGATCAGGTTCACGGGCTCCCCCGTGAGCACCTCGACCAGCCGGTCGGCCAGCTCGCCGTAGTGCACCGTGTCGGTCACGTCGTCGGAGCGGGCGGCCGGCGCGAGGTCCAGTTCGAGGACGGCGTCGACGACGAAGTCCTGCCCCCGCTCGCGCTCGAAGTCGTAGACGCCGTGCCGCCCGTGCGCCCGCAGGCCGGTCAGCGTGATCCGGTCGGTCACCGGTCCCCCTCCGTCTGGATTCCGTCGGCCCGCTTCCCGCCGGCCCGGTCGGACACGAGGCGGGGACGGCCGCCGGCCCGCCAGACGGCCAGCGCGTCGACGGTGCCGAGCACGTCGTGCACGCGTACCCCCCAGGCGCCCGCCGCCACCGCGAGCAGGCTGGTGGCGACGGTGGCCGCCTCCCGCCCGGCGGTCGGCCGGGGGACGCCGTCGGCGTCGGCGAGCAGCCGGCCCAGGTACGACTTGCGGCTGGCCCCGAACAGCAGCGGGAAACCGAGCTCCAGCAGCTCGGGCAGGCGGGCGGTGAGCTGCCAGTTGTGCTCGGCGGTCTTGGCGAAGCCGAGGCCCGGGTCGACGACGATCCGATCGGCCGGCACCCCGGCGGCCAGCGCGGCGTCGATCCGCTGGGCCAGCTCTGCCCGGACATCGATCACCACGTCGGTGTAGCGGGCCAGCTCGCGCATCCCCCGGGAGTGCCCCCGCCAGTGCATCAGCACCCAGGGACAGCCGGCGTCGCGGACCACCCGGGCCATGTCCGGGTCCGCCAGACCGCCGGACACGTCGTTGACCACGGCGGCCCCGGCCGCGAGGGCGGCCTCGGCGACCCGGGAACGGCTGGTGTCGATGCTGACCGCGACGCCTGCGGCGGCGAGCTCCCGGATCACCGGTAGCACCCGGGCCTCCTCCGTCGCCGCGTCCACCCGGTCCGCGCCGGGGCGGGTCGACTCGCCCCCGACGTCCACCAGGTGCGCGCCGTCCATCGCGAGTCGCACCCCGTGTGCGACGGCGGCGGTGAAATCGGCGTACCGGCCGCCGTCGGAGAACGAGTCGGGCGTGACGTTGAGGACACCCATCACCACCGGGGCCTGCACCCGCACCAGATCGGTCACGACTGCACGGTACCGGTCGTTCCGGCGGCTCCCGGCGGCCCGGTCCGTCGCAACGCGAACGGCCCTGACATGCGCATTGGAACAGGTGTACGATCGGACGCCCGGGTCGTTCCGGGTCGAGTCTTCACGGCTTGTCGCAAAGGGGGGCGGCCCGTACCCTTTGGAATTGCCCAGCAGTGAGACGGCGAAGCCTGGAGGGGAGGGCCAAAGCGGGAAAAATCCCCCCAAAGCTCACCACCCTCCGTGGTGGGCAACGGACGCAGGGTCGCCGACGCTGCGCCTCTTGAGCACCATCCCGCCAGGCTTGCCTACTGCACCGCCGCGGCTTCGCCGGCCGCGACATGGGGAGGTTCCAGTGATCGCCATCGAGCTCATGGAGACGACGACGTCCGCCGTCAGCCACGCGCTCCACACCCTGGCGTCGACTCCACTCGCCGAGCCGGCGCCCAAGGGCATCGACACCAACAACATCGTCACCTTCTTCGCCAGCAAGATCGCTCCGATCCTGCTGGCCGTGCTCGGCGTCATCTTCATCGGCCGGGCCAGCCGCGGCGAGATCTCCAAGGTGCTGACCAGCTCCGCGATCGCGATCGTCGGGCTGGCCTTCATCGCCGGGGCGGCGACACTCTTCTTCATCGGTGACTACCTGATCGACCTGATCTTCGAATAGGCGCGGGCAAATGCGGCTGCGCACCGACGACGACATCTACCGGGCCCGCCTGGTCTACCTCGGGCCGCCCGGCTACACCCTGCCCGTGCACCTGCCGTACGCCCAGTACGGCCTGTTCATGCTGCTCGTACCCCTCTACATGTTCATCCACTGGCTGTTCACGCTGCGGGTCGAACTCTTCCCGGCCTGGGAGATCGCCCTCGCCATCGTGAGCACCTCGTTCATCTTCCGGTACGTCGACCCGGACCGGCCCGCGCGCATGGTGATCCGTACCGCGCTGACCGACTGGCGACGCACCCGGGAGTCGGCCGTCGAGCAGCGCGACCCGCGCATGGTGGCGAGCCGGATCAGGATCCGGGAGGAACTGGCATGACCGGGCGTACACCGATCGGGCGGTCGTGGCACTCGGGTGAGGCGGTGGCATGAGCCGCTCTTCCACGCCGGGTTCCCCGGCAGGACGCCACACCGCACCGCAGGGTAACCGTGCGCGCTCGTTCGACTACCCTGCGGGCGAGGAGCTGGACGAAGTCGCCCTCGACCCGGCGCTCGCCACCACGCCCGGTCACGGCCGGGTCGGGGTCTTCCAGGCGCCACGTCCCGCGCCGGGACGCCCGGCTCCACCGGAGCCGCCCGCACCGATGGTCGCCGAGAACGCGGACATCGACTCCCCGTTCCTCGACCTGTTCGGCGGCGCCCACCCGGGGGCGTCCCGGCCCGCGCTGCCGACCCCGCCCCGACCGACCGGCCGGGACCTTCCCGCGATCCCCCACCAGCAGACGGCCGCCGTGCCGCCGCCCGCCCGCGCGGAGGTGCAGCCGGCCCCCGTCGAGCGGTCCCCCTCGCCGGTCGAGCGCACCCCGGCACCGGTGACCGCCCCGCAGAGCCGGGCCCGGGTCCCCCAGCAGCCTGCGGACCGGCTCCCGGCGGTCCGTCCCGCCGTGGCCCCCGATCTACCTCCGCCCCCGGTCGCCCAGGTCACCCAGGTCGCCGACCCCGACGACGAGACGTACGGCTGGCGCGACGTCGCGCCGCCCGCCGTCCGGGAGCCGGAGCTGCCCCCGCACCGGGTGCCCGAACCGCACCGGGAACCGGAGCGGACGACCCGCCCCGCGCCCGAACCGGCACCTGCCGGCCTGGAGGTTGCGCCACCCCGCCAGCGCACGGCCGACCGGCGCGACCGGCCAGGCAAGCCGGCCAGGCCCGGCAAGGCCGGGAAGGCCGCGAAGCCGGCCGGACAGGCCAAGCCGGTCCGGGCACCGAAGATCAAGTTCGGGGACCGGGACCCGTCGGTCGAGCTGGCCATCACCGAGATCGCCGGCCACCTGACGTTCACCCCCAACACCGTCACCGCCTGGTACTGGCTGCCCGAGGTGCGCTGGGCGTTCCGGCCGGACGCCGAACGGGAGGCGCTGCTCGCCGCGATCTCCGAGCAGTACGCCGGGCTCGCCGGGTTCCGGCTGCACCTGCGCCGCACCACCCGGCCCTTCCCCGCCGACGAGTGGGCCCGCACCATCGACGCGCACACCTCGGCCCCGCTGCCCGACGTGCCGGGCACCGCCGGCTGGGGCGACCACCTGGTGGCGGCCCAGCGGCACCTGCTCTCCGTCAACCACGCCGAGGGGCAGACGTACCTCGGTGTCACCTTCGCCCGGCGCTCCCTCGGCGACTCGCTCACCGAGCGACTGCTGCGCACCTTCGGTCGGGGCGTCGCCGAAGGCGAGCGCCGCAAGCTCGGCCGCACCGTCGAACAGTTCGACGAGGTGCTGGGCGCGTTCGGCATGCGCGGGCGGCGGGTGACCGCGCAGGAGCTTGAGTGGCTGCTCTACCGCTCGGTCGCGCTGTGCATGGCACCACCCGGCACCCTCTCCCCGATCACCGACGGCCGGTGGGAGCGCGGAGACCTGCTCGCCCTCACCGAGCAGGTCGAGCGCTACCGCACCCCGTACGGGTCGACGGTGAAGCTGGTCAACCGGATGACCGGCGAGGAGCGGCACGTGGCCGTGCTCGCGGTCGGCCGGATGGAGCCGCTGGAGATCCCCGAGCGGCACGAGCCCTGGCTGCACTTCCACGAGCGACTGCCCTGGCCGATGGAGATCTCCACCAGGGTCGACATCCTCGGCTCCGGTGACTCGTTCCGCAACCTTGAGCACCGGCTGCGGATGATCCGCTCCCAGCAGCTCGACTACGCCGAACACGGCATCGACGCCCCGCCCGAGCTGGAGCGACTGGCCAAGCGGGCGCTGGTGATCGGCGACGAGATGACCACCGGCCTGCCGGTGGACTCCGCCCGGGCGCACGGCTGGCACCGGATCGCGGTCGGCGGCCGGACCCGGGAGGAGTGCCTGGAACGGGCCCGCCGGCTGATTCAGCTCTACTCCCGGGAGCTGCGCGTCTCGCTGCAACACCCGAAGAACCAGGACTGGCTGGCCCGGGAGTTCATCCCCGGCGAGCCGATCGCCAACACCGGGTACGTCCGTCGGATGCCGGTCAACCTGCTCGCCGCCGCGCTGCCACAGGCTGCGTCGACGGTGGGCGACCGGCGCGGCGACCTCATCGGGCGGACCGCCGGCACCTGCCGCCGGCCGGTCTTCCTCGACATGCACTTCCCGATGGAGGTGCGGGAACGCTCCGGGCTCGCGGTCTTCGTCGCCGAGCCGGGCGGTGGCAAGTCGACGCTGCTCGGCGCGCTGGGCTACCTCGCCGCCCGGCGCGGGGTGCAGGTGACCCTGCTCGACCCGTCCGGGCCACTGGCCCGGCTGTGCAACATGCCGGAGCTGCGACCGTACTCGCGGGTGCTCAACCTGACCGGCTCCGAGCAGGGGACGCTGGCACCGTACGCGCTCATCCCGACCCCGCTACGCAGCGAGTTCAGCGCCGGCGCGACCGGCGACCGGGAATTCGAGATCGCGATCTCCAACGCCCGCGCCGAGCGCCGCATGCTGGTACAGGACATCTGCATGATGCTGGTGCCGCCGCAGGTGGCCCGGGAGGCATCCACCGCCACCCTGTTCCGGCACGCCGTGCGCCAGGTGCCGGCAGAGGAGACGTCCACCCTGGACGACGTGGTCGCCTGTCTGGGTCAGCTCGACGACGACGCCGGCAAGGAACTCGCCAACCTCCTGCTGGACACGGCCGAGATGCCGCTGGCCATGCTCTTCTTCGGCCGGCCGCCGGAGGGGTTGCTCGGCGCCGACGCGGCGCTCACCGTGATCACCATGGCCGGGCTGCGGCTGCCCGACCTCAAGATCGAACGGGAGTACTGGTCGGCCGAGGAGGCCCTCGCGCTGCCCATGCTGCACACCGCCCACCGGCTGGCGGTACGCCGCTGCTACGGCGGTTCGATGTCGTCCCGGAAACTGGTCGGCCTGGACGAGGCGCACTTCATGGAGGGTTGGCGCTCCGGCCGTTCCTTCCTGGTCCGACTCGCCCGCGACTCCCGCAAGTGGAACCTCGCCGCCCTGGTCGCTTCGCAGAACCCGCGGGACATCCTCGGCCTCGACGTCCAGAACCTCGTCTCCACCGTCTTCGTCGGCCGGATCGCCGAGGACGCCGAGATCGCCTCCGAGGCGCTACGGCTGCTCCGCGTCCCGGTCAACGACGGGTACGAGGCCACCCTGGCCTCGCTGTCGGCCGCGGACGCCACCTCGTCCGTCCGGCTCGGCTTCCGCGAGTTCGTCATGCGCGACGTCGACGGGCGGGTGCAGAAGGTCCGGGTGGACGTGTCGTACGTCGACGGGCTGCTGGATCACCTGGACACCACCCCCGCCGCGGTCGCCGCGAGGGCTGGGCAACTGCCGACCAATCTCCCGGACCTGGAGGCGTGACATGGCGAGGGTGCGGGCCCGGTTAGCGGCGTTCCTGCTCGCGCTCGGCGTACTCGCCGGGGCCACCGTCGCCTGGCCGGTGGTGGGGGGCGACCCAGCGTACGCCGCGCCGCCGACAGCCCAGGCCCGCGCGGATCTGTGCACCACCCAGGAGTGGCAGGCCAACTTCCGCACCTGCGTCGACAAGCTGACCGCGGTCAGCAAAGACCAGGTCAAGTGCCTCAACGCACCGGTCCCCGCGGCACCCGACTCCGGGCTCGCCGGCTGGTTCGCCGCCCGTCCGGACTCCGCCAAGCTGCCCGGCCCGAAGGGCCTCTACAGCGACTACGGGTACGCGGGGTACAGCTACCCGACGTACGACATCGGCGGCTGCGCCTCTGCAATCATCCACCCGGAATACAAGTTCACCACCACCGTGGCGAACGGCGAGTTCATGATCGCCACCGCCATCATCGGCGGCTCGAACGCGCTAAGAGAACGGGCCTGGGACCCCAGGTCGATGTGGGGCTGGGCCGACCCGCTGGTCGAGCAGGCCACCAAGGCCGTCTACCAGAAGGTGTTCAGCGTCTTCGGCATCGTCACGCTGTGCGTGGTGGGTCTCTACCTGCTCTGGCGCTCCCGCCAGTCCGACATGAGCAACGCCATGACCACTGCGGGCTGGGCCCTGCTGGTGATGGTGGCTGTGACGGCCCTGGCCGCCTGGCCGGTCAAGTCCGCGAACATCGCCGACGGCACGCTCGTCACCACCCTCGGCGTCGTCCACGACGCGGTCGGACCCGCGACCAGAGACATTCCAGCGGACAAGTGCGCTCTACCGAGCCCTGATGCCTGCATCGACAAGCGCCCCCCTGCGGTCCGGGCCAGCGACACCGCCACCGAGTCCATGCTCTACCGGAACTGGCTGCGTGGAGTGCTCGGATCGGCCGACAGCGAGACGGCCAAGAAGTACGGGCCGGCGCTCTACGACGCGAAGTCGATTTCCTGGGAGGAGGCGGAGAAGCTCCGGGCCAATCCGAAGACGCGCGACGCGACCATCGACGCCAAGCAGCAACAGTGGGCGCGGGTCGCACAGCAGATCAAGGACGAGGACCGGGAGGCGTACGAGTACCTCCAGGGCGTCCGGGACATGGACCGGGTCGGTTCCGGCTTCATCGCGGTGCTCGCCGCGCTGCTCTTCGCGATGTTCGACCTCACCGCCTCGCTGCTGGTCCTGCTGGGCTTCCTCATCTTCCGGTGGGCGGTGATCGCGGCCCCGATCCTGGGCACCGTGGGCCTGATGCGTCCGGCGAGTGCCGGACTGCGGCGGCTGGCCAACGCCGTCGTCGCCGCGGTGTTCAACATCGCCATCTTCGGCACCGGGGCCGCCATCTACCTCTTCGCCGTGGACCTGATCATGAGCACGGCGACCCTGCCAGGCTGGCTCCAGGTGGTGCTGGTGTGGCTCTGCGGGGTGGTCGGCTGGCTGCTGCTGCGGCCCTACCGGCGAATCACCCAACTGGGCGGCAAGGACAGCAGCGAGGCCGTCAGTTCGGCCGGCTCGTGGCATCGTCGGTTCTTCCGGGACATGCGCACGGCCGCCCGGCTGGACGTGGCCGAGCCGGGCGGCACCGCCGAGCCGGCCCCGGCTCGGCGACGAGGCGTGGGGCTGGAGCAGCGCAGCCTCCGGCCGGAGGCCCGGCACGAGGATCCGAGCCAGGCCAAGGTCGCCACCGCCACCGCCACCGGCACGGCCAGCGAGCGACAGCGGCCGGACGGCAGCGACCGCTCGGATGAGGCCGCCTCGCCCGAACAGCGGGGCACCGCGCGTCCCACCACGCCCCAGCCCCGGCGTCGCCAGCCAGCGACCTGGACCGAGCCGGACGTGCCAGAGGAGAACCCGTCCTTCGTCATCTACCGTCCCGGCTCCACCAAGCCCGCGACCTCTCGGCCCACCGCGCCGCGGATCCGCACCGAGGCGCGGTGAGGGTGATGCGACGGGCGATTGAATTTCTGTTCACGAAGGCGCTGAGGTCCCGGCTGGGCATCGCGTTGGCCATCGGCGTCCTCGTGGTCGGCGTTCTCGGGGCGGCGCGACTCTTCTCCGGTTCGGTGGGCCCGGCGACGGGCCTGAGCAACCGACCGGGTGAGCCGATCACCACCGTCGACCCGACTGCCGGTGACGACGGGGTGGTCGGGAGCACCACGCCCCCGTCACCGGTGAGCCGGCCGGGTGCACCGCCGCCCGAGCAGATCGCGGACAGGTTCACCGCCGCCTGGCTCGGCGGTCGCGACGGCGGGGCCGACCAATGGCATGCCGCCCTACGCCCGCTCTCCACGCCGAAACTGACCGAGGAGCTCGCCGGCGCCGATCCGGTTGGGGTCCCGGCGGAGCGGACGACCGGAGAACCGAGCCTCCGGCTCCGGACGGAGCGCTTCGTGGAGGTGTTGGTGCCGCTCGACTCGGGGCGCCTACGGCTGGAGCTCGTGGCCCCGGACGGGCAGTGGCTGGTCGACGCTGTGGACTGGGAGCGGACATGAGCGATCACCTCGAAAGCGGGGCCCCCCGCCGCCGGCAACTGCGCGTCGGCGCCCTGGCCGCCGCGCTGACTGCCGCCCTCACGCTGCTCTGCTGCACCGGCGGCACGGCGGCGTTCTTCCTCACCGAACTGAGCGGCGGTGGGGACGACCTCTCCCCCGAGGCCCGGTCCGGCTGCGGACGGACGCACCAGGTCAACGTGTCAGGAAAGATGCCGCGTTTCGCCCAGTACGGCGACAGCCAGATCCGCAACGCCGCCGTCATCATCAAGGTCGGCTCCGACATGAAGGTTCCGCCCCGGGGATGGGTCGTCGCGATCGCCACCGCCATGCAGGAGTCCGGTCTGCGCAACCTCCCCCACCTCGGCAGCCGCAACGACCACGACTCCGTGGGCCTCTTTCAACAACGCCCAAGCCAGGGCTGGGGCTCACCGGAACAGTTGCAGGACCCGGCCTACACGTCCCGGAAGTTCTACGAGAAGCTGGTGAAGGTCCCCAACTGGGAGCAGATACCGCTGACCCGGGCCGCCCAGCGGGTGCAGGTCAGCGCCTTCCCGGATGCCTACGCCAAGCACGAGGAACTGGCCAGCAAGATCGTGGACGCGCTCGCCGGGGGCGCGGCCCGCACGGTGCAGGTGGCGAAGCAGAACATCTGCAACGCGGCCACCCGGGGTCAGATCGCCGCCTCGGGCTGGACCGCGCCGATCCCGGGTGGCGTCGGGTCCGGGTTCCGGACCGCGAGTCGGCCCAGCCACAACGGCGTGGACATCGGCGCGTCGAAGCACACTCTGATCCGCGCCGCCGCCACCGGCCGGGTGCTGGTAGCCCGCTGCGACCCCGACCACCGCGGCGGCCGGAGCTGCGACGTGGACGGTTGGCCGGGCAAGGGCGGGTGCGGCTGGTTCGTCGACATGCTGCACGCCGGCGGTTACGTCACCCGGTACTGCCACATGATCGTCAAGCCCCGGGTCGTTCCCGGTCAGCTCGTGAAGGCCGGCGAGGTGATCGGGGAGGTCGGCTCCAGCGGCAACTCCTCCGGACCACACCTGCACTTCGAGGTGCACCTCGACGGGGATCGGTCCAGCCGAGGTGCCGTCAACCCGGTGTCGTTCATGCGGGACCGGGGCGCGCCGTTGAACGGCAAGGCGTGAGGCCCCGGCGCGTATGACCGGGCCATTCCCCGACCCCTTCGCCGACCAACCCGACTGGGCACCTCTGCCACCCCGGCCGATCGAGATCGTGCCCGCGACCGTCCGGGTCGACCTGCGCGGCCAGCGGGTCCTGATCGGGCTACCGGGTCTCGGTTGGCGCGGTGACCTACGTGCCGACGAGCGGGTGGTGCAGAACAGCCGCACGTACGTTCCGGTCATTCCGGAGCAGGAGTGGTATCGCGCCGAGTCCGAGCAGGTCGAGGTGTTCGCCCCGCTCGTGCCGGTCGAGCGGGTCTGGGTGGAGGCCGTCGGAACCCGGCCGGGCGGCGGAGCGCCCCAGGAATCCGGTGTCCACCTGGTGTCCCTGGACGCACCGACCCACCGCGCGCCGACCCCGGTGTTCGATGCCGGCACCGTCACCGGGCGACGAGTCGTGCACGCCAGGGACACCGGCGAGCAACGGGACCTGCGTGCGGTGACCGAGACCTACTCGGGCACGGACGGAGACATCTGCGTGCGGGTCACTCCGGAGTTGGAGTGGTACCGCTGGGCCTGGCGGGGACAACCCCCGACGACCCTGGAGGTCCCGGTTCACCTGCTTTGGATCGAGTGACGCACCTCAGCCAGCGGGAGTTCCGTTACACACCTTCCAGCCGTCATCCGCACGACTGACGTTGAACTGCCACGGTTGTCGATCGCTCTGTGAAATCCCGTCCACGTGCGCAGAGATGATCAAGTCGACATCCACCTGAGCCATGTCGCCCTGGTCTTGGACGTCCAATCTGCCCCAGCTCACCGAGATCGTCGTGGCGAAGCGCTTCTCTCGCGCGAGCAGGTCGTCGCGAAGTGCGCGAAGCTCGTTCAGCTGCGGAGGGTTAGCGGAGCATGTGAATTGTTCGGCTCTGACATCGTTGCCGTCTACCAGGAAGGCGCGCAGGTAGTTGTCGACCACCACATCGGGGGCGCTGCGGTCCGGGGTGGTGGCGCGTTGATACAGGACGAAGGCGGTCGCCACGCCTCCGAGCATAAGCAGGCCGACCACCCCGGCGACCACGGTGAGGACGGTGCGCCACCGACGCGGCGGACGGACCGGCGCCGGCGCCCCGGACGGGGGCGCCAGTTGCTCCGGCGGGGTCCGTTGCGCCGGTACGCGGGAGACCTGGGAACCGGCGGAGGGCTGCACTGATTCCACCCCTTGAGGCTATCGGCTGGACGCCTCGTACCCAATGCCCCAGCCGCCACCGATCATGACCGGGCACGACTGGCCCGGCCCGCCGCGCGCCCGATCGCCGATGACGGGGGCGTGGCCGCGCCGTGATGAGGGGACCGGCGCTGTCGACGCGAGGAACCGCCCCGCACCACCACCATCAGTGGGAAGCGCCGTGCCGGTAATCACCCGGCACGTGGCCGCAGCGCCGTGGCGCATCCCGGAGGGGGGCTCGGACCTGGGATACGGTCACTGCGCGGGGAGGGGTTGCCAGCCTCGGGAAGAGGGGTGGACGCGGTGGCCGGTCCGAGGACACGCACAAGCCGCGCTGCTGCCCTGCACAGGAGGGCGGAGGCGACGGCCACCGCAGCGGCCGGCATTCTGGACGAGACCCGGCCCGCGCCTGCCGACCAGCGCCGGCAGTACGAACTCGCGGACCGGCTCCGTAGCGCGGCGGCCCTGCTGGCGCCCGGCTGGGCGGGGGAGCCACTGGAGACGGTCGCCGCGGAGGCTCCCTCGGGCGAAGGGCCGCCGGCTTTCGTCCGGGTCGGCACCGCCGCCCCGCTGGAGGACGCGCGCTTCCCCGCGCTGGTGCCGCTGCTCGGAACCGGACACTTGGCGATCGACACCGACGTCCGTGACCCGCGGGTGGCCGGGCTGCTCCGGGCGATCCTGCTTCGACTGCTCGCCGCGACGCCCGCCGGCTGCCTGCTGATCCGCGCCATCGACGCGGTCCGCACCATCGACGCGGTCCGCACCATCGACGCGGTCCGCACCAACGACACGGTCCGCACCAACGACACGGTCCGCACCAACGACACGATTCGCACCAGCGCGGGTGCCGGGCCGGCCGCGGCGCTGGCCGGCACCTTCGCGCCGTTCGCGGCGCTCGCGGACGCCGGGCTGCTGCCCCCGCCGGCGGTGGACGTCGCCGGGCTGCGGGCGGTACTCACCGAGGCGGAACAGTGGGTGGCTCCGGGCACCGGCCGGCCGCGCCGCCACGACCGCACGCTGCTGCTGGTCGTCGCCGCGCTACCCGAGCTGACCGGGCCGACCGACCTCGGGCGGATCGAGGCGCTGGCCGAGCAGGGACGCGCCGCCGGGCTGCACCTCGTCGTGGCGGGTTGGCCCCCGGCCGGTCCGTACGCGACCCGCGCCCCCCTGCCGCAGGCCACCACATTGTCCGTACGCAACGCGTATTCGCTGTTGGGCGACCCTCCCGGCACCTCGTTCGCCGGCCCGGGCGCGGAGCCGCCCGGGGGGCTCAACTCGCCCGTCTTCGTCGACGAGGATCCACCCCCGGCGCTGGTCGGCGAGGTCTGCCGGCGGCTCGCCGAGGAGGTGGAGGCCGGCTCCCGGCTCAGCCTGGCCGACCTGCTCCCCGACCCGGACGAGCCACTGTGCACGGCCAGTTCGGCGGAGGGGATCGCCACCACTGTCGGGGACGCCGGCGGCCGGCCGGTGACCGTCGGCTTCACCGAGCTGACCCCGCACTGGCTGGTCAGCGGCCGGTCCGCCGCAGGCCGCGCCGCCTTCCTCACCAACGTGCTGCTCGGTCTCTCCGCCCGGTACGGCCCGGACGAGCTGGTCCTGCACCTGGCCGACCTCGGCGATGGTGAGTCGTTCGCGGAGTTTCTCCAGACCGAGCGGGACCGGTCCTGGGTGCCCCAGGTCCGTACGGCGGGGATGGCCGCCGACCGGGAGTACGTGCTGGACCTCCTCGGTGAACTGGCCGCGGAGGTCCAGCGTCGGGAGGAGGCCGGGCAGCGCGCCGGCGGGCAGCGGTTCACCGCGCTGCGGGAGCACCAGTCCCTGCCCCGCGTGGTGTGCGTGATCGACAACCTCCCGCTGCTCCTCGCGGACCGGGACCGGCTGGCCGCCGAGGCGACAGCCCGGTTGGACGCCCTGGCGCGCTCGGGTCGGGCGTACGGCGTCCACCTGGTCCTGGCCGGGGAGGCCGACGTCGGGATCGCCGGTGGGCAGACGACCCGGGACTCGATGCTCGGGCAGTTTCCGGTGCGGGTGGCGCTGGCCGGCGGCGGCCCGGTGCTGGAGCCGAGCAACGACGCCGCCGCCGGCCTGCCGGTGGGCAGCGCGGTGGTGAACACGGCGGGCGGGCTCGGTGGGCCTCGGGGCGCGACCCGGGGGCACGAGCGGATGGTCCGGTTCCCCGACCCGCACGAGGTCCCGGAGAGCATCGCGGAGCTGCGGCACCGGCTCTGGGAGACCCGGGCGGAGCGGTCCGCGCCTCCGGTCGTCTTCGCCGGCTGGGCGCGTCCGCTCTTGCGCAACGACCCCCGCTACCGGGCAGCCTTCGCGGGCCGGGTACGTGGCCCGGCCGCCCTGCTCGGCCGTGCGGTGGATCTCTCCCGGTCGACGGTGGCGGTGCCGTTCGGCCCGGCCGCCGGCCGCAACATCGCTGTCCTGGGCCCGGGGGTGGAGGCCGCCGCGCTGCTCGCGACCGCAGCCCGCAGCGTCGCCGCGCACCACCGGCCCGGCACGGGACGGTTCGTCGTGGCCGCGCTCGGCGCCGATGCGGTGCCGGTGGCCGACGCGCTCGCCGCCGACCTCGCCGGCCAGCACCGGGTCTATCGGGTCGGCCTGCCGGGCCTGCTCGCCGCGCTGGACGCCGACGAGCCGGGCTACCTGGTGGTCTTCGGTCTCGACGGACCCGCCCCGCAGGAGCTGCCGCCGGACCGGCTGCGGACGCTGCTGCGGGAGGGCCCCCCGACGGGCCGGCACCTGCTCGGTTGGTGGCGCACGGTGCCGTCGTTCACGGCGGTCGTCGAGGCCGAGGAAGAGGTCGACAAACTCGCTGCCGTCGTGGCGGTGGGCGTGCCGGGGACGCAGCTCACGGCGGTGTTGGGCCACCCGGTGCAGTGGCGTCCCCGCGGAAACCGGGCCGTGCTCTGGGACGGCCCGGACGAGCGGGGCGTCCTCCTGGTGCCGTTCGCCGAGTCCCCGGCGGTGGCCGTCACCGAAAACGGGCCCGACGCCACGAACGAGACCGACGCCACGAACAGACCCGACGCCACGAACGAGACCGACGCCACGAACGAGACCGACGCCACGAACGAGACCGACGCCGCGATCGAAGCCGGAGGCGGGGACGCGGCCGAGGCCACAGGCAGTGCCGGCAACGGCAGCAGGGCCGACGCCGCAGGGACTGGGGAGAGCGCATGAGCCGGGAGCCGACCAGCATCGCCGATGCGGCGACGGCTGCCGCCCCGGTCAGGCAGCGTTCCGGTGCCGATCCCGCGCCGCCCCGTCCGGCCGACGGCGCGACCTCCTGGACGGAGTACGTCGCTGCGGCCCGGCAGCTCGACGGGGTGCGCCGGAGCGCGGCGACCGCCGCGACCGAGCAGGCCCGCGCGGTCCGGGCCGCCCGGGAGGAACTGACCGCGGTACGCGAGCGACTCGCCCCGCAGCGGTCCCGGCTGCGAGAGCTTGGCGTACCCCCGATGGTGCTGGTGCCGTCGCCGCCCGAGCTGACGGAGGCGGCCCGGAGCATGGTGGGTGGGCCGACGGCGGTGCTGGGCACGCTGCGGTCGGCCCGGGGCTGGGCGGACGCGGCGGACGGCGTGCTGGCCGCGCGCAGCCCGCTCCGCCCGGCGGCCTGGCCACCGAAGGTCCGCAACCTGCTGGTGTACGGGCCGTTGGCCCTGGTCGTACCGCTGCTCCAGGTGGTGCTCTACCTGGCCACCGGCACCGGCCCAGCGAGCGTGGTCGCGCTGATCTGTGGGGTGCCGATGCCGGCTGCTGCCTTCGTCACCGGCTGGCTCGCCGTCGGCCGGCTGTTCGACGGGCCGACCGGTCCCGCGGCGGCCGGGGAAGCCACCCGCCGGACGCCGAGCCCGGGTACGCCCGGCGGCCCGACGGAGTCCGCTCCCGCTGTCCCGGTGGTTGCCGGCTCCCGTCGTCGGGTAGACCCGACGGGCGTGACGTTGGCGGCGGTCCGTGCGTCAGGCGGTCGGATCGGTGGGGGCGGTGCCGTGGGCGATCCGACGGCGATGACCCTCGGGGCGGTGCCGAACCCGACGACCGGTGGCCGGTCGGACCGGACCCCCCGGTGGGGTGCCCTGGTCTGCCTCGTCCCGGCGGTGTCGACCACGGCGGGACTCGTTCTGGCGATGCTGGCCGGCTGACCCGCTCGCCGGGCCGGACGCGGCGTGGCCGTCCCGTCCTGGGCGGCCCCTTGAAGGTCCAGCGACCCGGCGTCGTCCGCCGAGGAATCCCCGCGGTCAGCGGTGGATGATCAGCGCCATCGCCTCGGCCCGGGACTTCGCGTCGTGTTGGAGCGTGCCGCGCACCGCCGAGGTGATCGTCTTTGCCCCGGACTTCTGGATGCCGCGCATCGCCATGCACATGTGCTCGCACTCGAGCACCACCACGACGCCGCGCGGGGCCAGCTTGCTCATCAGCAGGTCGGCGATCTGCGAGGTGAGCCGCTCCTGCACCTGGGGACGGCGGGCGAAGACCTCGACCAGCCGGGCCAGCTTGGACAGGCCGGTGATCCGGCCGTCCGTTCCGGGGATGTAGCCGATGTGAGCGCTGCCCCGGAACGGGAGCAGGTGGTGCTCGCACAGGCTCATCACGTCGATGTCTCTGACGAGCACCAACTCCTCGTGGTTGGCCTCGAAGGTGGTGCTGAGCACCTGCGCCGGGTCGACGCGCAGGCCGGCGAAGAGCTCGGCGTACGCGCGGGCGACCCGGGCCGGCGTCTTGACGAGCCCGTCGCGGTCGGGGTCCTCCCCGACCGCGATCAGGATCTCGCGTACCGCTTTCTCGATCCGGGCCAGGTCGACGGCCTCCTCGACCGGGCGCCCGGTCAACCTTCCGTTGACCAGGCGCGCGGCGAGGTAGTCCAGCCCATCGGTGTCGGGCTCGGTCGACGAGGCTCCCTGGGCGGGGACGACCTCGGGACCGACCTTCGGGTCGGTACTCAGTGCGTACCGTCCGAGTTGTTCGAGCTGGGCGTGCCGCCGCCGACGGACGCGCCGTCGGCCTGGGCCTGCGCCTTGAGCGCGTCCTTCTCGGTCGGGGTGAGCACCGGGGGCTCGGTGGAGGGCTGACGCTTGCCGAAGCCGTTGTACGGGGCCATCGGCGGGCGCTTCACCACCCGACCAGCGATCCGGGCCATGTCGGCCGTGGAGAGGGTCTCCTTCTCGATCAGCTCGAGCACGATGCTGTCCAGGACGTCCCGGTACTCCACCAGGATCTCCCAGGCCTCGTCGTGGGCCAGTTCGATAAGCGCCCGCATCTCGTTGTCGATCTCGGCGGCCACCGTGTCGGAGTAGTCCCGCTCGTGGCCCATGTTCCGGCCGAGGAACGGCTCGTCCCCGCTGGTGCCGTACTTGATCGCGCCGAGCTTGGAGCTCATGCCGTACTGGGTGATCATCGCGCGGGCCAGCCCGGTGGCCTTCTCGATGTCGTTGCCGGCGCCGGTGGTCGGCTCGTGGAACACCAGTTCCTCGGCGGCCCGACCGCCCAGCGCGTACGCCAGGGTGTCGATCATCTCGGCGCGGGTCTGGGTGTACTTGTCCTCGGTCGGCAGCACCAGGGTGTGGCCCAGCGAGCGGCCACGGGACAGGATCGTCACCTTGTGCACCGGCGCGGCGTGCGGCAGCGCCCAGGCGACCAGCGCGTGCCCGGCCTCGTGGTACGCGGTGATCTTCTTCTCCTGGTCGCCCATCACCCGGGTCCGACGCTGCGGACCGGCGATCACCCGGTCGATCGACTCCTCCAGGGAGTCGTTGCTGATCGCCCGCTCGTCCTTACGGGCGGTAAGCAGCGCGGACTCGTTGATCACGTTGGCCAGGTCCGCGCCGCTGAAGCCCGGGGTCCGCCGGGCCACCGCGTCGAGGTCGACGTCGGGGGCGAACGGCTTGCCCTTGGCGTGCACCCGCAGGATCGCCTTGCGGCCCTCCATGTCGGGAGCGTCCACCGGGATCTGCCGGTCGAAGCGGCCCGGGCGCAGCAGCGCCGGGTCGAGGATGTCCGGCCGGTTGGTGGCGGCGATCAGAATCACCCCGCCCTTGGTGTCGAAGCCGTCCATCTCGACGAGCAGCTGGTTGAGCGTCTGCTCGCGCTCGTCGTGGCCGCCGCCCATGCCGGCGCCGCGGTGACGACCGACGGCGTCGATCTCGTCGACGAAGACGATCGCCGGGGCGTTCGTCTTGGCCTGCTCGAACAGGTCGCGGACCCGGCTGGCCCCGACACCGACGAACATCTCGACGAAGTCGGATCCGGAGATCGAGTAGAACGGCACCCCGGCCTCGCCGGCGACGGCGCGGGCGAGGAGCGTCTTACCCGTGCCGGGCGGGCCGAAGAGCAGCACACCCTTCGGGATCTTGGCGCCCAGGGCCTGGTACTTCGCCGGGTTCTGCAGGAAGTCCTTGATCTCGTGGAGCTCCTCGACGGCCTCCTCGGCGCCCGCGACGTCCGCGAAGGTCGTCTTCGGGGTGTCCTTGGTGATCATCTTCGCCTTGGACTTGCCGAAGTTGAGCACCCGGGAGCCGCCGCCCTGCATCTGCGACATGAAGAACAGCAGCAGGAGCACGAGCAGCGCGATGGGGAGCAGGTTGACCAGCAGGCTCACCCAGATGCTGTCGGACGACACCTTGGTGTCGGCCGGTCCGGTGATCCGGTTGGCAGCCTTGGCGTCGAGGACCTCGTTCCAGACCTGGCCGCCCACCTCGTACGGGAACTGCGCCTCGATCCGGTCGGTGTCGGTGTCACCGAACTTGGTCTTGCTCTCCAGGTCGAGTTGGAGCGTCTGCTCCTTGTCCTGGAAGACCGCCTTCTTGATCTTCGCGGTATGCAGCTGGTCGAGCGCAACGGAAGTGTCCACGCGGTGGTAGCTGGGACCAGCGGTGAACAGCTGACTGAGCACAACGGCGCCGAGGATGACCAGGATGATCCAGACCACCGGTCGGCGGAAGAAACGCGTACGTTCCATACTGTCGTCGAGCGCCGAGACGCCCGCATCCTCCTGATCGACGTCCTGACCGTCTGAATGGCTTGTTGCCGCCGAGGCGGCAGCCGCAGCCGCCGTGCGGGCCGGCCTCGACCCCGGGGCGCGCAACTGCCGCGCCACGGTCACTCGACGGTACACCGTGCGCGCGACATGTGAGCTTGCGAGCCCAGCAGTTACGCGTAAGGCGAACCGGGTTTCAGCCGGCGTGGCGGGAGTTCCGCGCCCGGCCACCCGACCGCCCGGTCACACGGGTCGAAGGGCCGGGCGTGGAGAGCTACTCCACGCCACCGCCCCCTACCGTAGACCGATCAGCTGAGAACGCGCTGAACGTCCGCTTGACGGGTACCGACACGAACGGGCCTCACGCCCGTGCGTAGACCTCGGGCTTGAGCACGCCGACGTAGGGCAGCTCGCGGTACCGCTCGCCGAAGTCGAGGCCGTAGCCGACGACGAACTCGGTCGGGATGTCGAATCCGACGTACTTCACCGGCACCGGGACCTTGACCGCGTCCGGCTTGCGGAACAGGGCGACGACCTCGACGCTGGCCGCCGAGCGCGACTCCAGGTAGCGCAGCAGCCAGGAGAGGGTGAGCCCGGAGTCGACGATGTCCTCGATGACCACCACGTGCCGTCCGGCGATGTCGCGGTCCAGGTCCTTGAGGATCCGGACCACGCCGGAGGAGGTGGTGCCCTGGCCGTACGACGAGATGGCCATGAAGTCCAGCTCGGCGGGGGGACCGTGCCGGCCCAGCGCCCGGGCGAAGTCGGCCATGAACATGACCGCGCCCTTGAGCACGCAGACGAGCAGGAGCCCGTCGACGCCCGCGTAGTCAGCCGAGACCTGCTTGGCCAGCTCCGCCGTCTTCTCGCGGATCTGTGCCTCGGAAATGATCACGTGGTCGATGTCGGCGTCGTACCAGGAGCCGTCAGCCATGGCTCCTAGCCTGCCGTATGCCGGATGCCCTCCGTCGGCGGGGCCGCCCCTTTCGACGCGGTCCCGCCGGGATTTTCTCCACATCCGGCGCGAACCGGGTCAGCAGATACTGGATCGCCACCGGCGGCCCTCGTCGGTGGGCTTCCAGTCGGCCGAGTCCCGGGTGTCGGCGCCGAGGCCGGAGGCCGACGCGGCGACGAGGAGGAGCAGGAAGAGCAGGAACGACAGGAATGCCATGGCGGCGCTCGCTTTCGCGGGGTTCTCGGATGTTTTCGCCGCCGGTGCGCACCGGACTGGGACCAGTCTGCGCGCCTGCCCACCTGTCAGACAGTGGCAGTTATGCCACCGGGCCTCGATTTCCTGCCACCAGCACGGTTACCCTCGTCACATGCTCCGATCCGTCGCCATCCTCGCGCTCGACGGGGTGGCCCCGTTCGAGCTGGGAGTGCTCTCCGAAGTCTTCGGCACCGACCGGACCGCCGACGGCTTTCCCGGCTACCGGTTCACCGTCTGTACGTCCGACGGCGCCCAGGTGCGCACCTCCGCCGGGTTCCACCTCACCCCGCACGCCGACCTCGGGCCCATCGAGGACGCCGACCTGGTCGCGGTGCCCGCGCACAACGACTGCACGACCGTGTCCCCCGCCGTACTGGACGCGCTGCGCCGGGCCGACGCGCGTGGCGCATACATGTTGAGCGTCTGCTCCGGGGCGTTCGTGCTCGGTGCGGCCGGGCTGCTCGACGACCGGGAGTGCACCACCCACTGGCGGTACGTCGACGAGTTGCAGCGCCGCCACCCCCGGGCCCGGGTCCGGTGCAACTCGCTCTACGTGGCCGACGGCCGGCTGCTCACCAGCGCCGGCACGGCCGCCGGCATCGACGCCTGCCTCCACCTGGTACGCCAGGAGCACGGCTCGGCCACCGCCACCCGGCTGGCCCGCCGGATGGTCGTCCCGCCGCACCGCGACGGCGGCCAGTCCCAGTACATCGAGGCACCCATCCCGAAGGCCCCCGAGGCACCCACCCTGGAACCCGTGCTGGAGTGGCTGATGGGTCACCTGGACCGCCCGGTCACCGTCGACGGGCTGGCCACCCGGGCCGGGATGACCCCGCGCACCTTCGCCCGCCGGTTCCGCGCCGAGACCGGCACCACGCCCCACGACTGGCTGACCAACCAGCGGGTGCTGCTGGCCCGGCGGCTGTTGGAGGAGACCGGCCTGAGCGTGGAGGGCGTGGCTGGCCGGGCCGGCTTCGGCGACGCGGCTGCCCTGCGCCACCACTTCACCCGCCGGCTGGGCACCACCCCGCACGCCTACCGGGCCACCTTTCGCGACCGCGCCACGATCGGCTGACCATCCCGCAGGCCGGGCCCTGGCCTGCGGCGGCGAGCCGTCAGGCGAGCGGGTCGGCGACGCTTAGCCGGCCGGCACTGCGGACCACCCGGATGCCGCCGGGCAGATGGGTCGCGCCCTGCCCCCGCCAGTCGGTGACCAGTGCGTCCAGCGCGGCGACGTGCCGGTGGGACAGCGCGGCGGGTGCCGCGCCGAGTTCCCGGGCCCAGGCGTGCAGCACCCGGGTCCGGACTGCCGGGGCGAGCCCGGCCAGCGCCTCGACCGACAACCCGCCCTCGGGCACCCGCACACCCGCCGGCGTCTGACCCCTCGCCCCGCCGACGGCAGCCGGACCGGCCGGTACCGCAGGTGCAGGCGTGGTCAGGGCGTCGGCGGCCAGGGCGTCGAGGGCGGCGGTGTCGGCGGCCACCAGGCGGGCGGTCCGGGCGAGGTTGTCCAGCACGGCGGGGCCGAGCGCCCGGACCAGCGCGGGCAGCACGTCGGACCGGACCCGGGCCCGGGCGTACGACGGGTCGGTGTTGTGCGGGTCCTCCCACGGGGTCAGCCCGAGGGCGGCGCACGCTGTGCGGGTCTGCTCGCGGGTCACGTCGAGCAGGGGGCGCAGCAGCGGCACGCCGGACAGGTCCCGTCGGGGCGGCATCCCGGCCAGCCCACGCGGGCCGGCGCCCCGGGCCAGCGCGAGCAGCACCGTCTCGGCCTGGTCGTCGCGGGTGTGCCCGGTGAGCAGCGCCGCCGCCCCGTGCCGCCGGGCCGCCTCGACCAGCGCCTGGTAGCGGGCCTGGCGGGCGGCTGCCTCCGGCCCCCCGGGGCGGCCGTCGACGTCGACCCGTACCGCCTCGGCCGGCGTGAACCCGGCCGTGGCGGCCCAGGCCGCCACGGCGGCGGCCCGCTGGTCGGAGCCGGCCTGGAGGGCGTGGTCCACGGTGACGAGTCCGGCCCGCCGGCCGAGCCGGGGCGCGACGAACGCGGTGGCGGCGGCCAGGGCGAGCGAATCGGCCCCGCCCGAGCAGCCGACCAGCACCGGCCCGTCCCCGACCAGCCCGGTCAGCGCGCGGCGGACCGCGAGCCGGACCGCGGCGACCGACGGGGCGAGCGCGGCCATCGGCGTACGGTCAGCCGACGGTCGGGGTGGCGCCGGCCGGCCCGTGCACCCGGGCGACCCAGGCGTCCGGGTCGCCCAGCTCGTCGAGCCGGGGCAGGGTCAGCGGGGAGTTGAAAATCTTGTTGAAGCCGTCCATGCCGACCCGCTCGACGACGCCGTGGACGAACTTGCGGCCCTCGGCGTACTGGCGCATCTTGACGTCGACGCCGAGCAGCCGGCGGATCGCCTTCTCCAGCGGGTTGCCCGTCTCCCGACGCCGGTTGAACGCGGCCCGGATCCGCTCGACGCTGGGGATGACCTGCGGGCCGACGCCGTCCATCACGAACTCGGCGTGCCCCTCCAGCAGGGTCATCAGCGCGGTGAGCCGGTCGAGCACGGCCCGCTGGGCGGGGGTCTGCACGATGTCCAGCACGCTGGCCCGGCTCTCCGGGTCCTTGACCGCGTCGGAGAGGGTGGCCACCCCCCGGCGCAGCCGCTCGACCAGGTGCTCGCCGCCCTGCGAGGCGTCCACGAACGCCTGCACCTCGCCGAGGAAGTACGCCCGCATCCAGGGCACCGACGTGAACTGGGTGCGGTGGGTCACCTCGTGCAGGCACACCCAGAGCCGGAAGTCACGCGGGTCGGCCCCCAACTTCCGCTCCACCTCGACGATGTTCGGCGCGACCAGCAGCAGTTGGCCGGGGTCACCGGAGAAGACCTCGTACTGGCCGAGGACCCGACCCGACAGGTACGCCAGCACGGTGCCGGCCTGGATTCCGGTGACCCGGGAGCCGATCGCCTCGGTGAGCGGGCCGGGTTGCTTGTCGCCGGCGAGCCGGCCGACCAGCGGGGTGATCACCTCGCGCAGGCCGGCGATGTTTGTCGCCGCCCAGTCCCGTCGGTCCACCACGCGCACCGGCGGGTGCACCACCTGCGAGCGGAGCCCGGTGTAGTCGGCCACGTGCCCGGCCGCCTCGTCGGTCAGTCGCCGCAGCTCGGAAACCACCTCGGTGGCCTCGGAGTACGACACCCGGGGCCCCGACTTGCTCAACGCCCCCGCGGTCGCGGCGGCCAGATCCCAGTCCACGAACTGCGCCATGCACCCCACCGTACCCGCGCCGGAACACCCCCACCTTTCGCCGATGACAGGACATCCCTCCACAAAAGGGTGCCGGGCCGGTTCAGCGGCAGCCGCAGCGGGCCAGCGCGGAGGTGATCCGGTCGAGGGCCCGCCGGGTGTCGTCGAGCGAGTCGGACGGCGCCTGGTCGGTGAGCACGGCGAACGTGAGCAGGCGGCCGTCGACGGTGGTGACCAGCCCGGCGATGGCGTGCACCCGGGTCAGCGTCCCGGTCTTGGCCCGGACCACGCCGGCCCCGGCCACCGTGGCCGGCACCTGGTACCGCCCGCCGAGGGTGCCCGACCAGGCGGCGACCGGCAGGCCGCCGAAGACAGCGGCCAACTCCGGATGGGTGCCGTTGCCGGCGAGCGAGATCAGGTCGGTCAGCAGGGACGGGCTGATCCGGTTGCTCCGGGACAGCCCGCTGCCGTCGGCGAGGGTGATCTCGTTGGCCGACAGGCCCAGCTCGCCGATCACGATGTCCATCGCCGCCGCCCCGCCGACGAAGGACGCCGGCTGGTCGCGGGACAACGCGACCTGCCGGGCCATCGCCTCGGCGATCACGTTGTCACTGTCGGTGATCATAATATCCACCAGCCGGATCACCGGCAGCGACTCGACCTTGCCCAACTCGGCGCCGGGCGCGGGGGCAGCGGCGGACGAGGCCGCGCCGGCTGCCGGGGCGGTGCTCCGCTTCACCTCGGCGGCGGCGCCGGTGAGCCCGAGCAGCCTGGCGAAGGCGCGGCCGGCCACCAGGTCCGGCTGCGGAACCCGCTCCGCCCCGCCGTGGCCGGCGTCGAAGTTCCTCTTCGCGGCCTGCGGGTCCCGGCGCGCGCCGTCGGTCATCAGCGCGCTGATCGCCGCGCCGAACCCGCCGGTGGGAATGTCCGAGTCCCAGCCGGGGCCGTACACCGGGCCGGGGAAGAGCGAGGAGTCGACGGTGACCCGGGTCGGCGCGGTGCCGCCGAGCGCCTGCTTGACCTGTTTGGCCAGGTCGTCGAGGCGGGCCGCGTCGGGGTAGAAGCCGTCGCCGTCCACCGCGAGGGTCGGGTCGCCGCCGCCGACGAGGACCACCTCGCCCGGATTCGCGCCGGCCACCGCCCGGGTGGGGATGCGGTGGCCGGGCCCGCGGGCCTCCAGCACGGCGACGGCGGTGGCCAGCTTGGTCACCGAGGCGGGGACGGTGCCGGCGTCGCCGCCCTGTGAGTAGAGCGACCGGCCGGTCGTCACGTCGGCCACCGACACGTTGACCCGGCCGCCCAGCTCAGGGGCCCGCAGCAGCGGTTCGAGGGCGGCGCGCACCCCGTCCGGGGTGGGCTCGGGGGCGTTGGCGTCCGGGCCGGAGAGCACCGGGACCGGTTCCGGCTCGGCGGCCTCGCCGGTCGCCTGCGGGGTGGCCCGGTCCGCGCCGAGCCAACCGGCGACCGGACCGGGCCGGACCACCGCCAGCCCGGCCCCGACCAGGGCGAGCAGCACCACGGTGGCCAGCACGGCCAGCGGGAGACGCCGGCGGCGGGCCGGCGGCCGGTCGTACCCGGGAGTCGGCCCGACCGGCGGCCCGCCGCCGGCGCCACCGGCCGCTGCCGGTTCCGGCCTGGGTGCGTCGAAGCCGGCGGCCGGGAAGGCCGGCGCCGGTGCCCAGTCGGCCACGGGCGTCCGGTCCGAGGGCCGCCACACGGGCGGCGAGGGCCGCTCCCCGGCCCCGACTATCCGGGCCGTGGCCTCGGGGTCGAAGTCGTCGGCAGGGGGCGGCACGGGGGTACGGGGCAGGTGCGCCTCGGGCACCGGGACCCGCCCGGTCGCGCTCCCGGAACCCGGATGCCCGCCCTTCCGCCCGTCAACCCCCTCCGGGCGATAGTGTGAATCTTCCCTCCCCACAGCCCCCTCCTCCCGGGTGGAAAACAGCTTGGGTGACACTACTTCGGTCCGAAGACTATGCGGCGGCCGGAGCAGGCGGGTGTGCATTCACCTGTCTGGAGAGCGGCGCCACTGGTTTCCGTTAGCCAGCGTGGGCAGACGAGGGAGCGTGGAAGATGGATTTCGACGTCACGGTTGAGATCCCCAAGGGTCACCGCAACAAGTACGAGGTGGACCACGCGACCGGCCGGATCAGGCTGGACCGCACCCTCTTCACGTCCACGCAGTACCCGGCGGACTACGGGTTCATCGAGGGCACCCTGGGCGAGGACGGCGACCCGCTGGACGCGCTCGTGCTGGTCCCCGAGCCCACCTTCCCCGGCTGCCTGATCCGCTGCCGCACCATCGGCATGTTCCGGATGACCGACGAGAAGGGCGGGGACGACAAGGTCCTCTGCGTGCCCTACGAGGACCCGCGTCAGGAGCACCTGCGCGACATCCACCACCTGGGCGAGTTCGACCGGCTGGAGATCCAGCACTTCTTCGAGGTGTACAAGGACCTGGAGCCCGGCAAGTCGGTCGAGGGCGCGACCTGGGTCGGCCGGGTCGAGGCCGAGGCCGAGATCCACAACTCGTACCGGCGCGCCAAGGAGGCCGAGGAGCGGGGCGAGACCCTGCACTGACCACCGGCAGACGTCGACGGGCCCGGGAGCCGCTCAGCCGAGCAGCCCCCGGGCCCGTTCGTACAGGTCGAGCACCGCGCAGGCCACCGGCACCACGGAGACCACCAGCGCGGTGTCGGTCAGGTCCGCCAGCCGACCGACGTACGGCGACACGGGCCGCCGGGCGTACGTGGTGCCGGTGACCACGGCGACCAGGGCCACGACCGGCCCGCCGACGGCCAGCAGCAGCCCTCCGGCCGGACCGGGGCCCACGGCGAGCACCCCGCCGAGCAGGGCGGCCCCGGCCAGCCCGGCGGCCACCGGGGGCACCCGGTGGCGCAGCGCCACGAACAGCCGGGAACGCAGCAGCAGCACGACGGACGCGACCGCCACCAGCAACCGGCCGGCCGTCCCGCCCGTCGCGGCGAGCACCGCCGCCGCCCCGGCCGCCAGTACGGCGTGTCCGATCAGCATCCCGGTCAGCATCTCCTCGGTCCGGGCCACGGCGGCGTACACCCGAGCCCGGTCCGGCAGGTCCCGGGCGGTCTCGGCACCGGGGCTCCCGTCGCCGGGCAGGGTGATCGGCGGCAGCGGCATCCTGCCCAGCCGGATGGCCAGCAGCGGCAGCCCGCCCAGCGCGAAGACCAGGACGCAGACCAGCACCGACGCGGCGCCCTCGGCCGGCAGCGCCAGCCCACCGAGCGCGACGAGCGCGCCGGCCGCCCCGACGGTCGCGCCGGCCACGAAGACCCGGACCCGGCTGGCCACCCCGAGCAGGCCGAGCATCGCCACCAGCAGCAGCGCCACCGAGCCGGCCAGCAGCTCGGGGGCACCCAGCCAGCGCAGCGGCGCAAACGCGCCGACCTGGTCGCCGGAGCTGACCGCGAGGGCGCCGGCCGTGGCGGCGTACGGCAGGGCGTAGCCGCCCAACGTGGCACCGGTGGCGCCGTCGCCGTACGCCCGGGAGGCGACCGCGCCGGCGACGGTGAGCAGCAGCGCCACCGCGAGCGCGACCGGCCAGCCGGCCCGGTGCCCGGGCCCGGCGGCGAGCACGGCGAGCAGCCCGACGGCGAGCGGGACGGCCGCCCCGGCCAGGGCCGCGGCCCGGGTGGCGGCCGGCGACCAGGCCGCGCCCCGGCGGCGGGCCCCGTCGACGATCGCCTCGACCACGTCGTCGTACTCCAGCTCGGGCCATTCGGCGCGGGCCGGCACCAGGTGCAGCACCTCGCCGTCGCGGACCCCCTGGGGCAGCAGCGCCTGGGCGGTGAGCAGTACCGCGCCGTCGGTGCGGCGCAGCACCCAGCCGCCGTGCCGCTCCCCGTCGTCGGCCAACCCCTCGCCGGCGTGCCGGAGCACCTCGGGCAGCAGTTCGGCGAGGGGGACCTGTTCCGGCAGGGCGACGTCGACCCGGCGCTGGGGGGCACTGATCGTGACACGGGCCAGCCCGGTAGTCATCGACGCTTCTCCGTATCGAGGGGGATGGCGGCTGCGCGGACGACAGGACTTTACCTACGATGAGCCAGGCTCGGGTTACCGAGCGCTCTGGGGAGGGCGTATGTCCACTGTCGTCATCAAGCGACCGCCCCGGCGTGCCGCGCCGGAGATCCCGTTCGGCGAGCTGCCCGTCGAGGCGCCGCCGGAGATCCCCGCCGTCACCGGCAGCCGCTGGCAGCAGGCACTGATGGTGCTGCCCATGCTGGGCGGGACGGTCGCGATGGCGATGATGTTCGGGCGGGGCGGCGGGGCCTACTCGTACGTCGTCGGGGGGATGTTCGGGTTGTCCTCCGTGGCGATGCTGGTGACCTCGTGGGGCAGCGCCTCCGGCACCCCGAAGAAGTCGGAGATGATGGCCGCCCGGCGGGAGTACCTGCGGCACCTCACCGCGCTGCGCCGCCGGGTCAGGCGGACCGCCGGGCAGCAACGGGCCGGGCTGCACTACCGGCACCCCGACCCGGGCCGGCTCTGGTCGACCGTGGACAGCCACCGGGTCTGGGAGCGCCGGCCGGCCGACCCCGACTTCGCCGTGGTCCGGGTGGGCCTCGGCCCGCAGACCCTGGCCACCCCGCTGGTCCCGCCGGTCACCCGGCCGTTGGAGGAGCTGGAGCCGATGACCGCCGGCGCGCTGCGCCGGTTCCTGGACGCGTACTCGGTGGTGCCGGGCCTGCCGGTGGCGCTGTCGCTGCGCAGCTTCGCCCGGGTCTACGTCCGGGGCGAGTCGGCCGTCCGGCGCGTCGACGGGCGCGTACGGCCCGACACCGGTTCGCCCGACGCCCAGGCCCTGGCCCGGGCCGTGCTCACCCAGCTCGCGGTCTTCCACGCCCCGGACGAGCTGCTGGTCGCGGTCTGCGCCGGCCCGGAGCGGCGGGCCCTCTGGGAGTGGGTGAAGTGGCTGCCGCACGCCCATCACCCCACCCGCGTCGACGCCGTCGGTGCGGTCCGCCTGGTCACCAGCTCCGCCCCCGAGCTGGAACGGCTCCTCGACGACGTGCTGGCCAGCCGGTCCCGGTTCAGCCCGGCCGGCCCGGCCACCGACGGCCCGCACGTCGTGGTGGTGCTCGACGGCGGCGACCTCACCGGCGCCACCGACCTGGTCGGCGACGGCGGCATCGACGCGGTCACCATCGTCGACCTGGACACCCCGCCGCCGCGCCTGCTCGACCGGTACGCCCTCCTGCTCGACCTGCGCGGCGGCCGGCTGGACTCGCACTCCGTCGAGGGGCACGCCGAGGTGGGTGCGGCCGACCGGCTGGCGCTCGCCGACGCGGAGGCGGTCGCCCGCCGGCTGGCCCCACTGCGGCTGGCCACCGCCGTACGCGGGCCGGACGCCCCGGTCAACGCCGAACTGGGCCTGCCCGAGCTGCTCGGCATCGGCGACCCGGCCGGCTTCAGCGCCGAGCAGGGCTGGGGGCCCCGGTCGGCCCGGGACCGGTTACGGGTGCCGATCGGGGTGGGCACCGACGGCGGGGCGATCGAGCTGGACCTCAAGGAGTCCGCCCAGGACGGGATGGGCCCGCACGGGCTGCTGATCGGGGCAACCGGCTCCGGCAAGTCCGAGCTGCTGCGCACCCTGGTCCTCGGGCTGGCCGCCACGCACAGCTCCGAGCAGCTCAACTTCGTCCTGGTCGACTTCAAGGGCGGGGCAACCTTCGCCTCGTTCGACCGGCTGCCGCACACCGCCGCGGTGATCACCAACCTGGCCGACGCGCTGCCGCTGGTGGACCGGATGGTCGACGCCATCAACGGGGAGCTGGTCCGCCGCCAGGAGTTGCTGCGCCGGGCCGGGAACTTCGCCAGCCTGCGCGACTACGAGCGGGCCCGGGCCGCCGGCAACCCGCTGGCCCCGCTGCCGTCGCTGCTGCTGATCTGCGACGAGTTCTCCGAGCTGCTCTCGGCCAAGCCGGACTTCATCGACCTGTTCGTGCAGATCGGCCGCCTGGGCCGGTCGCTGGGGGTGCACCTGCTGCTGGCCAGTCAGCGGCTGGAGGAGGGACGGCTGCGCGGCCTGGACACCCATCTGTCGTACCGGATCGGGTTGCGCACCTTCTCGGCGCTGGAGTCGCGGACGGTCCTCGGGGTGCCCGACGCGCACGAGCTGCCCCGCTCGCCGGGACACGGCTACCTGCGCTTCGGCACCGAGCCGCTGGTGCGCTTCAAGGCCGCGTACGTGTCCGGGGCGCTACGTCGCCCCGACGGCGCGGCGGGGCGCGGCGGGGCCGGCGTGCCCCGTCTGCTCGCCTTCTCCACCCATGCGGTGCCGGTGTCGGAGCCGGCCGTCCCCGCCCTGACGGCCGCCGCCGCGGCGGACACCGGTGCCGCGAGCCTGCTCGACGTGCTGGTGGGACGGCTGGCCGGGCAGGGCCCGCCGGCCCATCAGGTGTGGCTGGCACCGCTGGGCGACGCGCCCACCCTCGACGAGCTGCTCGGGCCGGTCGGCGCCGACCCGACGCGCGGGCTGGGCTCCGCCAACCCGGAGCTGCACGGCGCGCTCCAGGTGCCGGTGGCCGTCGTCGACAAGCCGTTCGAGCAGCGTCGGGACCTGCTCTGGCTGGCTCTCGGCGGCTCGGCCGGGCACGTCGGCGTGGTCGGCGGCCCGCAGAGCGGCAAGTCGGGCCTGCTACGCACGCTGGTCCTCGCGCTGGCGCTGACCCACACGCCCGGCGAGGCGCAGGTGTACTGCCTGGACTTCGGCGGCGGAGGGCTGGCCGCGCTGCGCGACCTGCCACACGTCGGCGGGGTGTCCGGCCGGACCGACCCGACCGCCGTGCGGCGCACCGTCGGTGAGATGGCCACGCTGCTGGCCGACCGGGAGCGCCGCTTCGCCGCGCTGGGGGTGGAGTCGATGGCGGCGTACCGGCAGCGGCGGGCCGCCCTCGCCGTCGCCGGCCAGCCGACCACCGACCCGTTCGGCGACGTGTTCCTGGTGGTGGACGGCTGGGGCGCCCTGCGCGCCGAGTACGACGACCTGGAGCCCCTGGTCACCGAGCTGGCCACCCGGGGCCTGTCGTACGGGTTGCACGTGGTGGCCGGCTCGCTGCGCTGGACGGACTTCCGCCCCGCCGTCCGGGACCTGTTCGGCTCCCGACTGGAGCTGCGGCTCGGCGACCCGTCGGACTCGCTGCTGGTCCGGCGGGCGGTTGCGGCGGGCGTGCCGGTGAAGACGCCCGGCCGGGGCATCACCGGTGAGGGCCTGCACTTCCTCGCCGCGCTGCCCCGGCTGGCCGGGCCGGACGGGGAGACCGCCACGCTGGTGAAGGCGGTCGCCGGGGCGTGGACCGGGCCGGTCGCGCCCCGGGTCCGGCTGCTCCCGCCGGTGCTGCCGTACGCGGAGCTGGACCTGGCCGGCACGTCCGGGCTGGCGCTGCCGGTCGGGATCGCCGAGGCGGACCTGCGCCCGGTGGTGCTCGACTTCGCCACCGAACCGCACCTGTTGGTCTTCGGGGACGCCGAGTGCGGCAAGTCGTCGTTCCTGCGGGCGCTGGCCGCCACCGTCGTGGACCGGTTCACCCCCGACCAGGCCCGGGTGATCCTGGTGGACTACCGGCGCAGCCTGCTCGGCGCCATCGAGACGGAGCACGAGATCGGCTACGGCACCGACGCCGCCCGCACCGTCGATCTGGTCGAGGCGGCCGCCGGGCACATGCAGCGCCGGCTGCCCGGCCCGGACATCACCCCGGCACAGCTGCGGGAGCGGTCGTGGTGGTCGGGGCCGGAACTGTTCGTGCTGGTCGACGACTACGACCTGGTGGCCAGCGGGCCGGTCAACCCGCTACGCGCGCTGGAGGAGTACCTGCCGCAGGCCCGGGACATCGGCCTGCACCTGGTGCTGGCCCGCCGCGCCGGCGGCGCGACCCGCGGCTACGACCAGTTCCTCCAACAGCTGCGCGAGCTGTCCGCCCCCGGCCTGGTGATGGCCGGCAGCCCGGACGAGGGGCCGCTGGTCGGCCAGGTCCGCCCCGGCCCGCTCCCGCCCGGGCGGGCCCGGCTGGTGACCCGGCGGGAGGGCGTACGCCTGGTCCAGCTCGCCCATCTCCCTCCGCAGTGAACGCCGGCACCGCCCCGGGCCGGCGGCGTTCCGGTGACCTGTTGCGGGATCGGCGTGTGGCGGAGGGGAAAACCGGTAATCTCCGAGCAGCATGTGTCCGCCGCGATGAATGGCTGGGAATGTGACTGGGGATCGGCAGGGCTGTTCGACGACGGCGCGACGGCTCACCCGCCACGCGTTGCTCGGCGCGACGGCGCTCGCGGTGTCGCTCGTCGGTCCGGTTCCGCCGTCGGCGCTCGCCGCGCCGGCCCGCCACGCCCCGCTCGCCGCGCCGCCGGTCGGGGCGACGCCCTGGCGGGTGTCGCCGGTGGACGCGCCGGCCCGGGTCGACCAGGTCCGCGACGAGCAGTGGCAGCTCGACGAGCTGCGGGCGTCGACCGCCTGGCGCACCTCGACCGGGCGCGGCGTCACCGTGGCGGTGATCGACTCCGGGGTGGACGGTTCGCACCCGGACCTGGCCGGTCAGGTGCTGCCCGGCATCGACCTGGTCGACGACGGCGACACCGACGACGGCCCGGACCCGGTCGGGCACGGCACGACGGTGGCCGGCCTGATCGCCGGGCGCGACGACGACGAACGCGGCGCGGTCGGGCTGGCCCCCGACGCGAAGATCCTCCCGGTGCGGGTCCTCGACGACGAGAACCGGTACGACGACGCGATGATCGTCGCCAAGGGGGTCCGTTGGGCCGTGGACAACGGTGCCCGGGTGATCAACCTGTCCCTCGGCGGCGGCGGCGACAGCCCCGCCTTGGCGGCGGCGCTGGACTACGCGTTCGCCCGGGACGTGGTGGTGGTCGCCTGCACCGGCAACCTGGCCGCGTCCTCCGACACCAAGGTCTGGTACCCGGCCCGCGAGCCGGGCGTGATCGCCGTCGCCGGCCTGGAACGCGCCAGCGACAACCTCTGGTCCGGCTCGATCACCGGCCGCGCCACGATCCTCACCGCGCCGGCCACCGGCCTGGTCGGGGCCCGGCCGGGCGGGTACTGGCGGGTGCAGGGCACCAGCTTCGCGACCCCGCTCGTCGCCGCCACCGCCGCCCTGGTCCGGGCCCGCTGGCCGCAGATGTCCGCCGGCGAGGTGGTCAACCGCCTGATCAGCACCGCGCGGGACATCGGGCCCGCCGGCCGCGACGACCGCTTCGGGTACGGCATGGTCGATCCGGTCGTCGCGCTCACCGCAGACGTGCCGTCGGTGCGGCGTAACCCGCTCGACGACCACTCCTCCCCGGGCGTGGTGGGCTTCGGCCCGGCACCCGGCACCACCGAGGAGGAGCCGGTCGCCGGAGCCGGCGCGGACCCGCTCGGCTTCACCGCGCCCCGACAGCAGACCCGTTGGACGGCCCGGCCGGCCGGCGGGCCGGACGGCTCCGACCCGGAACGGGTCTGGACGAGCGTCGCCGTCTCCGCCGCCCTGGCCGCCGGGGCCGTGCTGGTGGCCCGTCGCCTCCGCCGGTCGGTCCGCTGACCGGTCGCCGCCGTCGGGTTCCATCGGCGCCGGTCGGCCTGATCCGGCACCCGACCGGGTAGGGATATGGCATGAGCACGTCCGGTCAGCACGCCCCCGGGTCGACGTCCCCCTCGTGGCGGGCCCGCCGCCTCGACCAGGACCGGTCGCTGGGGCTGCGGCTCACCCTCGCCGCAGCTGCGGCCTTCCTGGTCCTGGTGCCGTTCGCCCTGCTCGCCCTGCTGGTGCTGGGTTCCTGGGCACCGCTGCACCGGCTGGACTCCTCGGTGACCCACGCCCTGCACGGCTATGCCGTCGACCATCCCGGCTGGGTGGGATTCATGACCGTGTGGACCCACGCCTTCGGCCCCGGCCCGCTGCGGGTCGCCGTGCTCGCCGTGGTGGTGTGGCTGTTCGCCCGGCACGCCCCGCGGCTGGCCTGGTGGGCGGTCACCACGATGGCCGTGGGCGGGCTGCTCAACGCGCTGCTCAAGCTGCTGGTCGGCCGGGACCGGCCGGACCTGCTCGACCCGGTGGCCCGGGCCGCCGGCTACTCGTTCCCCTCCGGGCACGCGCTGAACGCCACCCTGACCGCCGGGGTGCTCTTGCTGATCTTCCTCCCGTACGCCCGGGAGCGTCCCGCCACGCGGTGGACGCTGTGGGCCGCCGCCGTCGTGGTCGCCGGCCTGACCGGAGTGAGCCGGGTCGCGCTGGGCGTGCACTGGACCAGCGACGTGGTCGGCGGCTGGCTGTTGGGCGCTGCGACGGTGGCCGCCACGACGGCCGCCTTCCGCACCTGGCGGGCCCGCACGGGCCGCCGCCCGTCGCACCCGGCGACGGAGGGCGTCGAGCCCGAACTGGCCGACGGGGCGAGCCTGCCGGGCCCGGGCGGCGGGCAGGCGTAGCGGCAGACCCCGTCGGGTACTGGCGGGGCCATGTCCGATGTGCTGGTTCAAAGCCTCAAGCGGGTGCTGCTCCCCGTGGGCCTGCTGCTCTCCGTCATGGTGCTGCTCGGGGTGCTCGTCACGCGGGTGTTCGAGCGCACCTGGCCGTTCACCGTCGAGGACGCGGTCAACCGCGAGCTGGCCGCCGACCGCACGGAGGGCTGGAACCACGTCTCGCTGGTGTTCAGCACGCTGGCCAGCACCCCGGCCATCGTGCTGGTCACCGCGATCGTGGCGGTGGTCCTGCGGCTGGTGCTGCACCGCTGGCGGGAACCGGTCTTCCTGTGCGCGGCGGTCAGCGCGCAGGCCCTGGTCTTCCTGCTGACCACGATGGCCATCGACCGCCGGCGCCCGGCGGTCGAGCACATGGACACCTCCCCGCCCACCTCCAGCTTCCCGTCCGGGCACACCTCGGCCGCGGTGGCGCTCTACGTCGGCATCGCGGTGCTGCTGGCCCTGCGGGCGCGCAGTACCCCGGCGAAGGTCGCCTGGTGGACGCTGCTGGTGCTGGTGCCCGTCGGCGTCGCGCTGACCCGGATGTACCGGGGCATGCACCACCCGAGCGACGTGGTGGCGTCGTTCCTCAACGGCGGCACCTGCGTGCTGATCATGGCGCGGGCGATGCTCGACCGCGGGGTGCGGTGGGGCCGGAAGAAGCTGCCCGCCGCCGGCCGGACGGCCAAGGTCACCGCCTCCTGACCGGGGCCGGGTCGCGTCAGGTGCAGTCGCCGGTGCCGACGGCGCGGGTACGCTCGGCGCCGGCCAGCGCCACCGGGCGGGCCTCGGCCGCGGTCACCGCGAAGCCGGTGTTCGGGTCGTCCGCCGCCGCCGCGAAGATCACCCCGAGCACCAGGCCGTTCGAGGAGAGCAGCGGGCCGCCGGAGTTGCCGCTGCGGACCAGCGCCCGGATCGTGTAGATCTCCCGGGTGACGTCGCCCGAGGAGTAGATGTCCGGGCCGGTGATCCGGTCGACGTCCCGCACCCGGGCCGACTGGGCGTTGTACGGCCCGTCCAGCGGGAAGCCCAGCACGATCGCGTCCGCTCCGCTGCCCGCGTTGCCGGCGGCGAAGCGCAGGGACGGGCCGGGCAGGCCCGGCACCCGCAGCACGGCCAGATCCCGGTCGGGGTCGTAGACGACGACCTCTCCGTCGTACCGGTTGCCGTCCAGCTCCACGGCCACCGATCGGGTGCCGGCCACCACGTGCGCATTGGTCATCACCCGGTCGTCGGCGTACACGAAGCCGGAGCCCTCGATGCGGCGGGCGCAGCTCGGCGCGGAGCCCAGCACCTTGACCACCGAGCGCCGGCCGTTGGCGACCACCTGGGAACCGGCGAGCGCGGGGTCGGGCGGGTCGACCTGCCGGGCCCGGGTGGGCGCGAGGTCACCGAAGACGTCCGGGAAGCCGTTCGTGTCGACCGTTTCCCGCAGCGCGTTGGACAACTCCTGCGCCTTGTCCGGCAGCACCCGGTCGACCACGGTGAGCAGCGCGCTGTTGCGCACCGAGGAGGCGAGCCAGGGCAGCGACGACGAGCCCAGCGGCACGGCCACCAGCCAGGCCACCAGCATGACGGCGACGAGCGAGACGAGCGCCCCGCCGATGTCGTCGGCCCGCCTGCCGACGTCGCTGGTGATCGTCTGGCGCAGGTGGGAGCCGACCCACCCGGCCAGCGCCTGGCCCACCACGGCCAGCCCGAAGACCGCGACGAGGGAGATCAGTACGCGGGCGCCGTTGTCCGCGAACTGGCGGGCCAGCAGTGGGCCGGCCTGGAGTCCGACCAGGGCGCCCACGAAGAAGCCGGAGAACGACAGCACCCCGATGACGAAGCCCTGACGGTATCCGCTGATCGCGAACACGAGCATGAGCAGTAGCAGGACGAGATCCACGGCGGACACGCCCCAAGGGTACGGGCACCGGGCTCGGCGGCGGACCGCCGCTCGCGGAACGTGACGTCAGGTGAGCGGGCCGGCCATCTCGTCGACGGAGTCGGTGCCGGCCGACGGTGCCGGGGCGGCATCGGTGGGCGGCAGGTCCACGACCCGGTCGCGCGGCCAGGATCGGGCCCAGCCGCCCATCTCCAGCAGGGTGGCGAGCACCCCGGCGGTGAAGCCCCAGACCAGCATGCCGCGCACCGAGAAGGCCGGGCCGATCCAGCCACTCGGGTGGCGTACCCGCATGCGGTTGGCCGGGTCGACGAGTTCGGCGACCGGCAGCCGGGCGACGTGCGCGACCTCGGCCGGTTCCCGGGGGTGCACCGGGTGCGGCCGGTGCCACCAGCCGAGCACCGGGGTCACCACGAAGTCGCTGACCGGGATCCACAGCTTCGGCAGCTCGGCCAGCACGGTGACGCTGGCCGGGTCGAGGTCGACCTCCTCGTTGGCCTCGCGCAGCGCGGTGGCGGCGGAGTCGGCGTCGGTCGGGTCGGCCGCCCCGCCGGGGAAGGCCGGCTGCCCGGCGTGGTTGCGCAGGGTCGCGGCGCGCTGGAGGACCAACACGTCCGGGCCGGCCCCCGGCTCCTCGGCCAGCAGCACCAGCACGGCGCTCTCCCGACCGCCGCTGCTCGGGGTCGCGATCCGGGTGAAGTCCTCGACCCGCGCGGTGCCGAGCCGGGCCAGCAGCGGATCGATCCAGGGCGGGGGCTGCCGGGTCACGCGGACACCTCCAGCCCGAGGTGTCGGCGGACCAGCTCGGCCAGGCGGGCGTCGTCCAGCGCCCCGGACACGTCGACGTGCCGGACCCGGCCGTCGGCGTCGACGAACACGGTCAGCGGGATGGCGTTGCGGTTGAGCCCCCGGCTCAGGCTGTCGCCCTGGTCGAACAGGACGGGGAAGCGGATGCCGAAGTCCTCGCCGATCGACTGGGCGGCGTCCCGGCTGTCCCGGGCGTTCACCCCGATCACCTGGAGCCGGCCGGCACCGCGCTCGCTGAGCCGCTGGAAGGCGGGCAGCTCCTTGCGGCAGGGCGGGCACCAGGACGCCCACAGGTTGATCACGGCCGGCCCCCGGACGTCCCGCAGCGCGACCGGGTCGCCGCCGGTGAAGCAGGGCAGCGTCAACTCGGGCAGCACCGACCCACCGACCGGGGCGGCCCCGGACGCGGTCGGCACGGACGCGGTCGGGGTCGCCGTGGCCGGCGGCGCGGTCAGGGCCGCACAGGCGGCGAACGGCGACGGCCGGGTGTTCTTCCGGGGCTCGGGCGGCGCGGGGTCGCCGGCCGAGGCCGTGCAGCCGGCGGCGAGCAGGGCCAGCGGCAGGAGCAGGGCGGCGAGGCGGCGTTTCACGGTGCCTCCGCCACGACCGCCTGCTGCGGCACCAGCTCCGGGTCGACGCCTGCGGCGGCGGCCAGGTCGCGCGCCCGGGGGCCCTTGAGCAGCTTCGCGGCGAGGGTGGGCTCGGTCGGCCCCGTGCCGTACGACGGGCAGAGCTTTGTCAGGGTGCAGGCCCCGCAGGCCGGCTTGCGGGCGTGGCAGACCCGCCTGCCGTGGAAGATGATCCGGTGCGACAGCATCGTCCAGTCGCGCTTCGGGTACATCGCGCCGATCGCGTGCTCGATCTTGACGGGGTCGGTCTCGTCGGTCAGCCGCCAGCGGTGCACCAGCCGCTGGAAGTGGGTGTCGACGGTGATGCCGGGGACGTCGAAGGCGTTACCGAGGATGACGTTGGCGGTCTTGCGGCCGATCCCGGGCAGCGTGACCAGGTCGGCGAGCTTCCCCGGCACCCGGCCGTCGTACTGCTCGACGAGGCCCCGGCCCAGCTTGATCAGCGAGTCGGTCTTGTTGCGGTAGAAGCCGGTGGGCCGGATCAGCTCCTCCAGCTCCGCCCGGTCGGCGCCGGCGTAGTCGGCTGCCGTCGGGTACCGGCCGAACAGCTTCGGGGTTACCTCGTTGACCTTCTTGTCCGTGCACTGCGCGGACAGGATCGTGGCGACGGCCAGCTCCAGCGGGTTGGCGTGGTCCAGCTCGCAGTGCGCGTCGGGGTGGGTCTCGGTCAGCACCCGGCCGATCTTCCGGGCGCGGCGCGTGCGGCCGAGTTCGGTCTCGGCGGCTCCGGGGGGACTGGTGGTCACGACGGAAGCCTACGTCGACCCGGTGACGGCGCGTCGCGTGCGCAGGGGGGCGCGTCGCGCCTGCGGCGGGTGCGCCCGGTCACCGCTCGGTGATGCGGCCCTTGTCGTCGAACCGGGCGCCGGTCTGCGGGAAGTCCGTCCGGGTGAGCTGCTTGATCAGGCCGAGGCCCCGGTCGTCCGGGTCCATGGTCGGCTTGCCGATCGAGTTCATGTACGTCGAGGCGAACGATCCGCCGGCGAAGCTTCCGTCCGGCTTGAGCGACACCTTGAGCACGCCGCCCCAGCCCAGCCGGCCGTTGTTGCTCAGCGAGTTGCCGCCGCCGGCGAAGTTGCCGAGGCTGTAGGCGATCAGCCGGCCCTGGTAGAACTCGATGCCGCGCAGCACGTGCGGGCCGTGGCCGACGATCAGGTCCGCCCCGGCGTCGATCATGGCGTGCGAGAACTTCACCGGGTCGCCCCGGTTCTCGCCGAGGAACATCTCGGTGCCCGGCCGGACCCGGGTCTTGTCGGCTCCCTCGCCGCCCATGTGCACCTGCACCACGACCAGGTCGGCCATGGTGGCGGCCTTCTTGACCACCGCGCGGGCGGCGTCGATGTCGACCAGACTGTTGGACCAGACGTACGACGAGAAGCCGGCCACCGCGATCTTGACGCCCTCGGCCTCGACCACGGTGATCTGGTCGGGCGCGCCGGTGTGCGCCAGGTCGTACTTCTCCAACGCCCGCTGGGTGTTCTGGTAGCCCTTGGGACCGTAGTCGTACCCGTGGTTGTTGGCCTGGTTGAGCAGCTCGAACCCGGCGTCGCGCAGGTGGGCGGCGTACTCCGGCGGGGCGCGGAACTGGAAGCACCGGGTCGAGTTGACCCCGCACTTGCCGGTGCCGGTGTCCACCGTCAGCGGCTCCTCCAGGTTGCCCATCACCAGGTCGGCGGCGAGGGCATCCTTGACCGAGTCGAAGAACCCCTTCCCGCCGCCCGGCGGGAGCCGGTTCGGCGCGTTGCCCATGATGATGTCGCCGGTGGCGGAGAGCGAGACGCTCTTCGCCCCGGCCTTCGGCGTGCCGGCCGAGGTCGGGGCACCGGCCGTGCCGGTTGTGCCGCCCTCGGTCCCGGGTTGCCAGACCAGTTCGTCGCCGGGTTGCGCGCAGCCGGCGGCGAGCAGCGCGGTCAGCAGCACGCCGAGGGCGAGCGTGGCCCGTCGGCGCGAACGGATTCCGGAGGGGGCAGCAGCATACATCGCCCGCGACCCTACCCGCCGGACAACGCGCTGACGATGGCCGATCGGTCGAACTTCAGGCCGTGTACCGCTGCGACCACGGGACCACGAGACCAGCCCCGCCGGCGAGCACGGCGGCGTGCACGGCCCGGGCCAGTGGTGCCCCCCAGGTGGAGCGGGGCCCGCCGTACGCGGCCGGGGCCCCGTCGACCGGGCAGAGCACGGTGATCGCGTCCGTGGGGGTGCCGGTGGCCGCCAGCCCCAGCTCCCGGATCGCCTGCACCTTCGCCTCGGTCGCGGTGGCCACCGCGTTGACCAGCGCGGCGTCGCCGAGCCGGGCGGGCGCCTGGACCACGATGTTGACGGTGCCGACCCGCGTCCCGGCCGGAGCGGGCTCGGCCGGAGCCGGCTCGGCCGCCTGGAGTGGGGTGCCCAGCCCGACCGTGGCCCAGACCCGCACCCCGGTGTCGGTCCGGGCGACCACCTCGGCAACGTCGACACCGGTCAGCAGCCCGACGCCGGGCCCGTCCAGGCCGAGCTGGCCGGCCAGTTCGGCCAGGTGCTCGGCCGGGTCGTCCCGGTGGTACGACATCGGGACGGTCGCGTTGACCACCCAGTTCCGGACGCCGATCCCGCCGCCGAGCGGCGCGGAGCTGACCGCGAGCAGCGGCCGTTCGGCGCGCCAGACGAGCAGCGGCACGTCCCACCCGTCCTCGTGGCGGCTGGTCAGGGTCGGCTCGGTCAGCACGCCGCAGACCCTACGTCCCGGGCGCGTCGAGGACGGCTGGGGCCCTTCGGACCGGCGATCATAGTGGTTGATCAGGCCGGGCAGGTTACGTCCAACGATCAAGATTCCAGGGGTGCACCTCTGATTGCTGCTCACGTGCGCCTAGACTGGCCTCGCGCGAGGGATCAGCGGACGGCGGACCCGGCCGACGGACGGCACGCGTAGGCGGAGGTGCGCGATGGATGAGGTACTGGCCCGCAGCGGAATCTTTCAGGGGGTCGACCCGGAGGCTGCCGAGGCGCTCGCCAAGGAGATGGAGACGATCGAGGTCCGCAAGGGCGAGGTCGTGTTCAACGAGGGCGAGCCCGGCGACAGTCTCTACATCCTCCTGTCCGGCAAGATCAAGGTCGGCCGTCGGGCGGCCGACGGTCGGCAGAACCTGATCGCCGTGATGGGCCCGTCGGACATGGTCGGCGAGCTGTCGCTCTTCGACCCGGGCCCCCGGACGGCAACGGCCACCGCGGTGACCGACACCCGCCTGGTGCGGCTGCGCAAGCAGGCCCTGCGGCCGTGGCTGAACAACCGGCCCGAGATCGCCGAACAACTGCTGCGGGTGCTGGCCCGCCGGCTGCGCCGGACGAACGACTCGCTGGCCGACCTGATCTTCACCGACGTGCCGGGACGGGTCGCAAAGAACCTGCTCCAGATGGCCGGCCGGTTCGGCACCCGCGACGGTGGCGTGCTGCGGGTGACCCACGACCTGACCCAGGAGGAGATCGCCCAGCTCGTCGGCGCCTCCCGGGAGACCGTCAACAAGGCGCTCGCCGACTTCGCCTCGCGCGGCTGGCTGCGGCTGGACGGCAAGAGCATCATCATCCTGGACCCGGAGCGCCTGGCCCGCCGCGCCCGCGTCTGACCACGCCCGCTCGGCCCTGCCCCGTCCTGTCCCCGGTCCTGTCTGCCCGGGGCAGAATCGCTGGACGGCACGGCCGGCGGGCGAGACGGTGGGTCGATGCTGGCACATGTCGCAGTCCTGTCCGACATCCACGGCGCGCTGCCCCCGCTGGAGGCGGTGCTGGCCGAGCCGGACGTCGCCGCCGCCGACCTGATCGTGCTCACCGGCGACATCGCCGCCGGCCCCCAGCCCGTCGAAGTGCTGGACCTGCTGGCCGGGCTCGGTGACCGGGTCCGCTGGGTGGGCGGCAACGCCGACCGGGAACTGGTCGAGACACGGGCCGGCAAACCATCCAGGATCGACGTATCGGACTGGGCCGCCGGGCAACTCCGGGATGACCAGGTCGCCCGGCTGGCCGCACTCCCGCTGACGGTCACCCTGCCGGTAGCCGGGCTGGGCGAGGTGCTCTTCTGCCACGCCACGCCCCGCGACGACGAGGAGGTCGCCCTCGTCGACTCCCGGCTGGCCCGCTGGGCGGAGGTCCTCGCGGGCGTCCCGGCCGAGGTCCGCACGGTGGTCTGCGGGCACACCCACATGCCGTTCGCCCGGCTGGTCGACCGCCGCCTGGTGGTCAACCCGGGCAGCATCGGCATGCCGTACGGCGGGCCCGGCGCGGACTGGGCGCTGCTCGGGCCCGGGGTGCAGCTGCGGCGTACGGCGTTCGACGTCGACGCCGCCTGCGCCCGGGTGGCAGCGGAGTCGGGCTTCCCCGACGCCACCGCGTGGGCCGACGAGTACCTGCGCTCCCGGCACAGCGACGCCGACGCGCTCGCCGTTTTCGGCCCCCGCGACGGCCGCTGACCCGACACCCGACACCTGACCCAGCACCCGGCGCCCGCGCGACCAGGCCGGGATGCCCGGCCCAAGCCGCCTGCCTCGCTCGAGCCGTCTTTCCGCACCGAGCCGTCTGCCCCGCACCGAGCCGCCCGGGGAGGGGTGGCGACCACCGGCTGCGGCCAACGGGTGTCCGTCCCGCCCTGCCCCGCGCGCTTCTCACTACTCGCTTCTCGCTCCGCCCTCGCAACCGCGGAGACACCACCTCGCGGGCACTATGGAGCTGCCCCGCCCACGCGCCCAGCCGGCAGCACGACCCGGAGCAGACGCCCCCGCCCTTGCCACCCCGCCACCACCCGGCCCTGGGCTGCCCCGCTAATGCGGACAGCCCCATACCCGCCACCACCCCCGCCCTGGAGTGCCCCGTTCATGCGGGCAGCTCCATAGGGAGCGGAGCACGGGTCACGGTTGGGCCACGTGTGCATGTCGGTCCCCTGCCGTACCCCAGCTCGGCCAACGACCGCCGGCCTACCGGATGCGCGGGCGAGCACACGGGCGGATGTGCGGGCGGACAGTCCGGGTGCGCGGGCGAGCGGGTGTGGGTGCGCGGCGAATACGCGGCGACGCTCCGGGGGCGAAAAAGTCAGGCTTGACTGTTTGTTTCGGCGGCGGCACGCTGTCCCCGTGACCTCCACATCGACCCGCGTCCCTCAGCAGGAGCGCAGCCGCGCCACCCAGGCCCGGCTGTTGGAGGCGACCGTCGAGTGCCTCGTCGAGCACGGCTGGTCGGGCACGACCACCACCGTGGTGGCGGCCCGGGCCGGCGTCTCGCGGGGTGCCCAGCTGCACCACTACCCCACGAAGGCCGCCCTGGTAACCGCCGCCGTCGCGCACCTCGCCGAGCGCCGGGCCGAGGAGCTGCGCATCGAGGCCGAGGCGCTGCCCGCCGGGCCGCAGCGGCTCGACCGGGTGATCGACCTGCTCGGCGTGGCGTTCACCGGGCCGCTCTTCGTCGCCGCCCTCGAACTGTGGGTCGCCGCCCGCACCGACGCCGAGTTGCGGGGTGCCCTGGTGCCGCTGGAGGCCCGGGTGGGCCGGGAGATGCACCGACTGACCGTCGCGCTGCTCGGCGTCGACGAGCGCCGTCCCGGGGTCCGGGAGGCCGTGCAGGCCACCCTCGACCTGCTGCGCGGGCTCGGGGTGGCCAACCTGCTCACCGACGACTCGGCCCGCCGGGCCGCCCTGCTCAGCACCTGGAAACGTCAGCTCGCCGCCCTGCTCACGCCCTGACCGGGCCACCGAGGCCCGGCCCGACCAGCCTGGGCCGCCGAGGCCCGGCCCGACCAGCCCTGGAGGTCCCATGGCCGACCGCACGGACCTGCTCACGGACCTGCTCGCCGACCTGACCGGCGAGTCCGGGGAGCTGGACGCCCTGGTCGCCCCCCTGCCGGCGGGCGATTGGAGGCGGCCCACCCCGGCGGCCGGCTGGACGGTCGCCCACCAGATCGCCCACCTGGCGTGGACCGACCACGTCGCCCTGCTCGCCGCCACCGACCCCGGGGCGTTCTTCGCCTCGGTCACCTCGGCCCCCGATCCGACCCGGCTGGTCGATGACGGCGCGGAGCAGTTCCTCGCCCCGCCGGCCGAGCTGCTGGCCCGCTGGCGGGCGGGCCGCGCCGCGCTGGCCGAGGCCCTCGCCGCCGTTCCGGCCGGGGCGAAGCTGCCCTGGTACGGCACCCGGATGTCGGCCACCTCGATGGCCACCGCCCGGATCATGGAGACCTGGGCGCACGGCGAGGACGTGGCGGACGCGCTCGGCGTCACCCGGGCCCCGACCGCCCGGCTCCGGCACGTCGCGCACCTCGGCTTCCGTACCCTCGGGCACGGCTTCGCGGCCCACGGCCGGGCCGCGCCGACGGCACCGGTGCGGCTGGAACTCGCCGCGCCGGACGGCGGCACCTGGGCCCACGGCCCGGCGGACGCCGCCGACCGGGTCACCGGGCCGGCGCGCGACTTCTGCCTGCTGGTCACCCAGCGCCGGCACCGCGCAGACCTGGCCCTGATGGCCGTCGGGCCGGTCGCCGACGAGTGGCTCGACGTGGCGCAGGCGTTCGCCGGCCCGCCCGGCGCCGGCCGCGAGCCGCTGGCCGGGTCGGCCGCCTCCCCCGGGCCGACGACGCCGCCCGGCGGGCCGCGCGGCGCCGGGGCGACGGCGTGACCGCGCCGCTGCGGGTCGGCAACGCGTCCGGCTTCTACGGCGACCGGGCCACCGCCTGGCGGGAGATGCTCGACGGCGGCGAACTCGACGTGTTGACCGGCGACTACCTGGCCGAGCTGACCATGCTGATCCTCGGCCGGGACCGGCTGCGCGACCCCGGCCTCGGGTACGCGAAGACGTTCCTGCGCCAACTGGAGGGCTGTCTCGGCACCGCGTTGGAGCGCGGGGTGCGGATCGTGACGAACGCCGGCGGGTTGAACCCGGCCGGCCTGGCCGCCGCGATCGGGTCGCTCGCCGACCGGCTCGGCCTCACCGCCCGGATCGGGTACGTGGAGGGCGACGCCCTCGCCCGCCCGGACGCGCTCACCGCGAACGCGTACCTGGGCGCGTTCGGGATCGCCGCCTGTCTCGACGCCGGGGCGGACGTGGTGGTCACCGGCCGGGTCACCGACGCGTCCCTGGCGGTCGGGCCGGCCATCGCCCGGTTCGGCTGGGGGCACGGCGACCTCGACGCGCTGGCCGGGGCGACCGTCGCCGGGCACCTGATCGAGTGCGGGGCGCAGGTCACCGGCGGCAACTTCAGCTTCTTCACCGAACTGCCGGACGGCGGCCACCGCCCCGGCTTCCCGATCGCGGAGATCCACCCGGACGGCTCGTCGGTGCTCACCAAGCACCCCGGCACGGGCGGCGCGGTCACCGTGGAGACGGTCACCGCCCAGCTCCTGTACGAGGTGGGCGGCCCGGACTACCTGGGCCCGGACGTGGTGACCCGGCTGGACACCGTCGAACTGATCGCGGACGGCCCGGACCGGGTCCGGGTCACCGGGGTCCGGGGCACCCCTCCGCCGGACACCCTCAAGGTCGGGGTGAACAACCTCGGCGGGTTCCGCAACTCGATGACGTTCGTCCTGTGCGGCCTGGACATCCCGGCCAAGGCGGCCCTGGTCCGGGGTCAGGTCGAGGCGGCGGTCGGCACGGACGGGCTGGAGTTCGTCCTGGCCCGCACCGACCACCCGGACGCCGTCGACACGGAGGCGGCGAGCGCGCTGCTGCACGTACACCTGCGTGACGGCGACAAGGCGCGGGCCGGGCGGGCGTTCTCGGCCGCCGCGGTGGAGCTGGCGCTGGCCTCCTATCCGGGCTGCACGCTGACCACGCTGCCCGGCGACGCAACCCCGTACGGGGTGTTCACCGCCGACGCGGTGCCGCAGGTCGGGGTCGAGCACGTCGCCGTCCTCCCGTCCGGCGAGCGGGTCCCGATCGCGCCGCCGCCCGTGACGGGTACGCCGGAGGACCCGGTGCGGCACCGGCCGCCGGCCGGGGGCGACCTGTCGTCGCGCGCCAGTCGGCGGAGGGCGCTGGGCGAGCTGGTGGGGGCGCGCTCGGGCGACAAGGGCGGCGACGCGAACCTCGGCGTCTGGGCCCGCACCGACGCGACCTGGGCGTGGCTGCGCGGCTGGCTGACCGTCGAGCGGCTGGCCGAGCTGCTGCCGGAGACGGCCCCGCTGACCGTCGAACGGTACGAGCTGCCGAACCTGCGGGCGGTCAACTTCGTGCTCCGGGGGCTGCTGGGCCAGGGGGTGGCCGCCTCCACCCGGTTCGACCCGCAGGCCAAGGCGCTCGGCGAGCTGCTCCGCTCCCGCGTGGTCGACCTGCCCACGGGGCCGCCGGTCGGGAACACCGGGCCAGCCGGGGAGGTGGCCCGATGACCATCGTGGACACTCCCGAGCGGCGGCAGCTACGCGAGCTGACCAGGGCGTTCGTCACGAAGGAGGTGCTGCCGCACCTGACCGGCTGGGAGCGGGCCGGCGAGGTGCCCCGGGAGCTGCATGCCACCGCCGCGAAACTGGGCCTGCTCGGCATCGGGTTCCCCGAGTCCGTCGGGGGCAGCGGCGGTGACCTGCTCGACTCGATCGTAGTGACCGAGGAGATCATCCGGTCGGGCGGCTCGTCCGGGCTGGTCGCGGCGCTGTTCACGCACGGCATCGCGCTGCCGCACATGGTGGCCTCCGGCGACGACGACCTGGTCGACCGGTACGTCCGGCCCACGCTCGACGGGGCGATGATCGGCGCGCTGGCCATCACCGAGCCGGACGGCGGCTCCGACGTCGCCGCGATCCGCACCCATGCCCGACGCGACGGCGACCACTACGTGGTGAACGGGTCGAAGACCTACATCACCAGCGGCGCACGGGCGGACTTCGTGACCACGGCGGTCTGCACCGGCTTCCCCGGCAGCGGGGAGCTCACCCTGCTGGTGATCGACAAGGGCACGCCCGGGTTCACCGTCGGCCGGCGGCTGGAGAAGCTCGGCTGGCACTGCTCGGACACCGCCGAGCTGTCCTTCGCCGACGTGCGGGTGCCGGTGGACAACCGGATCGGCGAGGAGAACACCGGGTTCCTGGCGATCGTGCAGCACTTCGCCGCCGAGCGGCTGTCGCTGGCCACCCAGGCGTACGCGACCGCGCAGCGCTGCGTCGAGCTGGCCGTGGGCTGGTGCCGGGACCGGTCCACGTTCGGCCGGCCGCTGGCCAGCCGGCAGTTGATCCGGCACCGGCTGGCCGAGATGCACACCCGTGCCGAGGCGGCCCGCGCGTACGTGCACGACGTGGCCGCCCGGGTCGCCGCCGGCGAGCCGGTGGTGACCGAGGTGGCGATGGCGAAGAACGTCGCGGTGGCGGCCTGCGATTTCGTCGTCGACGCCTCGCTGCAACTGCACGGCGGGTACGGCTACCTGCGCGACGCCGAGGTGGAGCGGCACTACCGGGACGCCCGCATCCTCGGCATCGGCGGCGGCACCACCGAGATCATGAACGAGATCATCGCGAAGGGCATGAGCCTGTGACCACACTGGACAGCGCGCTCGACCCGTCCTCGCCGGTCTGCTCCGCCAACCGGGAGGCGCTGCTTGAGCGCCTCGCCGAGCTGGACGCGGCCCTCGACCGGGCCCGCGCGGGCGGCGGCGAGAAGTACGTGACCCGGCATCACAGGCGGGGCAAGCTGCTCCCCCGCGAGCGGATCGAGCTGCTGCTCGACCCGGACAGCCCGTTCCTGGAGCTGTCGACGGTCGCCGCGTACGGGACGGACTTCCCGGTCGGGGCCAGCGTGGTCACCGGGATCGGGGTGGTCGAGGGCGTGGAGTGCCTGATCGTCGCCAACGACCCGACGGTACGCGGCGGCGCGGTGAACCCGTGGTCGCTCGCGAAGACCCGGCGGGCCGGCGAAATCGCCCTGACCAACCGGCTGCCGATGGTCAACCTGGTGGAGAGCGCCGGGGCGGACCTGCCCACCCAGGCGGAGATCTTCATCCCGGGTGGCCGGGTGTTCCGCGACCTGACCCGGCTCTCGGCCGAGCGGATCCCCACGGTCAGCGTGGTCTTCGGCAACGCCACGGCCGGCGGCGCGTACGTGCCGGGGATGTCCGACCACGTGATCATGATCCGGGACCGGTCGCAGGTCTACCTGGCCGGGCCGCCCCTGGTGAGGATGGCCACCGGCGAGGTCACCGACGACGAGTCCCTGGGCGGCGCGGCGATGCACGCCACCACGTCCGGCCTCGCCGACTTCCTCGCCGCCGACGAGCGGGACGGCATCCGGCTGGCCCGCCAGTGCGTCCGTCGGCTCAACTGGCGCAAGCAGGGCCCGCCGCCGCGCAACCCGGTGCCGCAGCCCCCGAAGTACGACCCGGAGGAGCTGCTCGGCATCGCCAGCGCCGACCTGAAGGTGCCGTTCGACCCGCGCGAGGTGCTGGCCCGGGTGCTCGACGGCAGTGAGTTCGACGAGTTCAAGCCGGCGTACGGGACGGCCCTGGTGACCGGGTGGGGCGAGCTGCACGGGTACCCGGTCGGCGTGCTGGCCAACGCCCGGGGCGTGCTGTTCAGCGAGGAGGCGCAGAAGGCGGCCCAGTTCATCCAGCTCGCCAACGCCTCCGACACCCCGCTGGTCTTCCTCCAGAACACCACCGGCTACATGGTCGGCACCTCCTACGAGCAGCGCGGCATCATCAAGCACGGCGCGCTGATGATCAACGCAGTGTCGAACTCGAAGGTCCCGCACCTGACGGTGAACCTGGGCGCTTCGTACGGGGCCGGCAACTACGGCATGTGCGGGCGGGCGTACGAGCCACGGTTCCTGTTCACCTGGCCGAACGCCAAGTCGGCCGTGATGGGGCCGGCGCAGTTGGCCGGGGTGCTGTCGATCGTGGCCCGGCAGGCCGCCGCCGCCCGGGGGAGCGAGTACGACGAGGACTCCGACGCCGCGATGCGGATGATGGTCGAGCAGCAGATCGAGTCCCAGTCCGGGGCGCTGTTCCTCTCCGGGCGGCTCTACGACGACGGGGTGATCGACCCCCGGGACACCCGCACCGTCCTCGGGCTCTGCCTGTCGGCGATCCACAACGGACCGGTCAGGGGCGCTGACAACTTCGGCGTCTTCCGAATGTGAGGGGCTGCCGTTCATGATCACTCGACTTCTCGTGGCCAACCGGGGCGAGATCGCCCGGCGGGTCCTCGCCACCTGCCGGATGTTGGGCGTCGAGACGGTGGCCGTGCACTCCGACGCCGACGCGGACGCGCCGTTCGTGGCCGAGGCCGACCAGGCCGTACGCCTGCCGGGGAACACGCCCGCCGAGACGTACCTGCGGATCGATTTGATCCTCGACGCGGCCCGCAAGGCCGGCGCGGACGCCGTGCACCCGGGCTACGGCTTCCTCGCCGAGAACGCCGAGTTCGCGGCGGCGGTGACCGACGCGGGCCTGACCTGGGTCGGCCCGCCAGCCAAGGCGATCGCCGCGATGGGCGACAAGATGGCGGCGAAGGCGCTCCTGGCCGACGCGGGCGTGCCGATGCTGCCCACCTGGACCGAGGCCGACGAGATCACCGACTTCCCGGTGCTGGTGAAGGCGTCCGCCGGGGGCGGCGGCCGGGGCATGCGGATCGTCCGGGAGGCCGCCGGCCTGGCCGAGGCCGTGGCCAGTGCCCGGCGGGAGGCGGCCGGCGCGTTCGGCGACGGCACGGTCTTCGTGGAGCGGTACGTCGAGCGGGGCCGGCACGTCGAGGTGCAGGTCTTCGGCGACACCCACGGCACGATCCTGGCGCTCGGTGAGCGGGACTGCTCGATCCAGCGCCGGCACCAGAAGATCGTCGAGGAGGCCCCCGCGCTCCTGCCCGACGGGGTGCGGGAGCGGCTGCACGCCGCGGCGGTCGCGGCCGGCCGGGCGGTCGGCTACGTCGGCGCGGGGACGGTGGAGTTCCTGCTCGCGCCCGACGGGGCATTCTTCTTCCTGGAGATGAACACCCGCCTCCAGGTGGAGCACCCGGTCACCGAGGCGGTCACGGGGCTGGACCTGGTCCGGCTGCAACTGCTGGTCGCCGAGGGCGAGCCGCTGCCCCTGGCGGCCACCCCGCCCGTCACCGGCCACGCGATCGAGGTACGGCTGTGCGCCGAGGACCCGGCGGAGGGCTTCCGGCCCGCCACCGGTACCCTGCACCGATTCGCGATCCCCGGCGTGGCGGGCGAGTTCGCCCCGACCCGCGGGCTGCGCCTCGACTCGGGCGTCGTCGACGGCTCGACGGTCGGCGTGCACTACGACTCGATGCTGGCCAAGCTGGTCGCCTGGGCCCCGACCCGCGCGGAGGCGGCCCGCCTGCTGGCCGGCGCGCTGGCCCGGGCCGAGCTGCACGGGGTGACCACCAACCGGGACCTGCTGGTACGGGTGCTGCGCAGCCCCGAGTTCCGCGCCGCCGAGGTGGACACCGGCTTCCTGGACCGACACGACGGGGTCTTCGCCCCGCTGTTGCCGCCCGACGGGGTGCCCCTCGCGGCTCTCGCCGCCGCGCTCGCCTCGGCGGCGGCCCGCCGGTCGACGGCCACGGTGCTCGCCGGGCTCCCCTCGGGCTGGCGCAACGTGCCGGCGTTCCCGCAGGTCGCCCGGTTCACCGGCCCCGGCGGCGAGATCGAGGTGCGGTACCGGCTGGACCGCGCGGGCGCACTCGCCGAGTGGTCGACGCATCCGGTGGCCGGGGACGGCTCCGGCGACGACGCGCCGACCGTCACCCTCGTCGGGGCCACCCACGACCGGGTGACGCTCGACGTCGACGGGGTGCGACGGACTTTCCGCGTACACCGGGTGGGGTCGGCGGTCTTCGTGGACGGCCCGGACGGGGCGGCGAGCCTGGTCGAGCTGCCGCGCTTCCCGCTGCCCACCGCGGAACTGGCCGCCGGGTCGCTGCTCGCGCCGCTGCCCGGCGCGGTGGCCCGGGTGCACGTCGAGGTCGGTCAGCGGGTCGCCGCCGGTGACCTGCTGCTGACTCTGGAGGCGATGAAGCTGGAACATCCCGTGCTCGCCCCGGCCGACGGCGTGGTGGCCGAGCTGCCGGTGCCGGCCGGCGGCCAGGTCGACACCGGGGCCGTGCTGGCCGTGGTCAACCCCGAGGAGGACCCCCGATGAACTTCGACCTCACCGACGAGCAGGACCAGCTCCGCGACGCCGTCCGGGCGCTGGGCCGCAGGTACGGCCACGGCTACTTCGTCGAGAAGGCGAAGGCCGGCGGGCACACCACCGAGCTGTGGGACGAAGCCGGCCGGCTCGGCTACCTCGGCGTCAACATCCCCACCGAGTACGGCGGCGGGGGCGGCGGCATCACCGAGCTGGTCATCGTCTGCGAGGAACTGGCCGCCGCCGGCTGTCCCCTGCTGCTGCTCGTGGTCTCCCCCGCCATCGTCGCCACGATCATCACCAAGCACGGCACCGAGGAGCAGCGCGAGCACTTCCTGCCCGGGATGGCGGATGGCTCGCTCAAGGTGGTCTTCGCCATCACCGAGCCGGAGGCCGGCTCGAACTTCCACCGCCTCGGCACCGTGGCCCGCCGCGACGGCGACGACTGGCTGCTCTCGGGCCGCAAGTGCTACATCTCGGGCGTCGACGAGGCGCAGTACGTGCTGGTGGTGGCCCGTACCGAGGACTCGTCCACCGGCAAGCTCAAGCCGGCCCTGTTCATGGTGCCCACCGACGCGCCCGGCCTGACCCGCTCCAAGCTGGACATGGAGATCGTCTCCCCGGAGAACCAGTTCCTGCTCTACCTCGACGACGTGCGGCTGCCCGCCGACGCCCTGGTCGGCGGGTCGCTGGACGCCGGCCTGCCCGCGCTGTTCGCCGGCCTCAACCCGGAGCGGATCACGGTCGCCGCGATGGGCGCCGGCACCGGCCGGTACGCCATCGAGCGGGCCAGCGAGTACACGGCTACGCGAAAGGTCTGGGGCGGTCGGAGCATCGGTACGCACCAGGGGGTGTCGCACCCGCTCGCCCACGCGGCTGTGCAGGTGGAGCTGGCCCGGCTGATGATCCACAAGGCGGCGACGCTGTACGACGCGGGGCGGGACCTGGAGGCCGGGGTGGCCGGGAACATGGCGAAGTACGCGGCCGGGGAGGCCGCCGCGCTCGCCGTGGACACGGCCGTGCAGGCGTTGGGCGGGGCGGGCATGACCACGGAGTACGGGGTGGCGACGCTGTTGGGGGCAGTACGGGCGGGGCGGATCGCGCCGGTGAGCCGGGAGATGATCCTGAACTTCGTCGCGCAGCATGTGCTGGGGCAGGACAAGTCGTACTGAGATCTTGAACGAGCTGTAAATCCGTCGCGAAAGCATCGAAGGTTCGAATCCTCACCCGCCAACAGGTACAGATGCTACCCCTGACCGGCAGAGATGCTGGTCAAGGCTCTCCTCGTTGGGTCCGCCGAGTTCCCGCAGCGTGCCGCTGGATCTCACCCGCTGTGTCGCGAGCGCGTCGCTGTGATCGCTATCCCGGCGGAGGTTGTAAGCAATTTCGCCTACCCGAGTCAGGCGTCGAAGCTCCCGCCCTTGACGCCCTTGACGAAGCCGGTCCACTGGCCGGCCGCGAAGTGTAGGACCGGGCCCTGCGGGTCCTTGCTGTCGCGGACCAGGACGACCTGGGGAGGCGTAGCGACCTCGACGCAGTCTCCGCCCGCGTTGCTGCGGCTGGGTTTCTTCCACTTGAGCGTGGTCATGGCTGCTACTCCCCTGCGACTGATGCGATGAGCTTGCGAGATTGCGCCTCGCTCAGAGCCTTCTTCTCGATGGCGGACCACACGTCCCCGTAAGCGGCGACCTCGGCGGGTTTGTCGAGGTATAGAGCGCCGGTGAGGCCATCGGAGTAAATGATCGACGGCTCACTGCCGCCATCGAAGTCGAGGATCGTGAACGCGCCGTTGGCCAAGCCGGCGCGGTGCAGGCCCACGCCGAACGGAAGTACCCGCACGGACACGTTGGGCTGACGGCTGACGGTGACAACGTGGTTGAGTTGCTCAGCGTCCACGCCGCGCCGCAGCACCGCCTCATCGAGCATGATGTCGACCTGCGGAGCGCGCGGCATGGTGCGCGTCAGCAGGGCTTGGCGGCCCAGCCGCACCGCCACGCCTCGATCGACCTCCTCGGCGGTCATGTCCGGGCGTCCAATCTCGTAGACCTGGGTGGCGTACGCCTTGGTCTGAAGCAGCCCGGGGATCAGCAGCGGCTCGTACTTGCGGAGACGGGACGCGCCGGCTTCCAGTCCCACGTACAGCTCGAACCACTCCGGGATGGCGTCCCCGTAGGAGTGCCACCAGCCGCGAGCCTTCGTCTCCTTCGCGAGGCCCATCAGCGCCTCGGTAATTTCTGGTGACGCTGTGTAAAGGCGGCACATCGCTTCCACGTCCAGCGACCGCATGGACGTCGCGCCGGTCTCGATCCGCCACATCTTCGGCGTGGACCACTCCAGCGCGTCGGCCGCCGCCTTGACTGTCATGCGTGCTTCCTCGCGAAGCTGCCGCAGGTAACGCCCGAGTTGCCGCCTGGGGACTGTCGAGCCGGTATCCGTCGTCACTGACCCCTGCCTTCCTGTGACTACATACCGGGCGACACCTGCGCTCGGTATGTAACCACCTCTCGACCACCGTGAGCAATGAAGCCTTTCAGAATGAAAGCCTAGCCGCCTTTCACCCGAAATGAAACATTGCGATCCGGGCTTTCGGGGTGTTGCCTGAGCGCAGGGTGCGGCGGTCGGATGACCCTGAGTGGCCCGGCTGCCACGCCCCTCACCCGAGGAGGCATGGGATGGGCAGACGCGTCACCTACGGCCAGTACCTGGCCGCAGTCGCGATGACCCTCGCTCGCCGGCACAAGCCGGTCTGGTCGTGGATCAGGTGGCGGTACGTCTGCAAGTGCGGCAACGAACTGCCCTGCCGGCATAGACACAAGATCCCGATCAACCGGGGCCACTGGCCGGGTGAGGACCAGTGACCGAACACGGCCCCGTCCTGCCCATCTGGCTCTGCGGTGGCTGCGCCGCCCCCTGGCCCTGCGCCGCCCGCCGACACGAACTGCTCCAGGAGTACGCGGCCTCGCCGGTCGCCCTGGCGCTCTACATGGGCTCGTACCTCGTGGCCGCCAGTCAGGACATGAGCTGGGCCCCGGCGGGGACGCTCCACCGCCGGTTCCTCGGGTGGCTGGCGTGATCGACTTCCGCGCGGGGATGGTCTTCCACGTGACCCGGGCGGCGAGCCCGCAGTTCGTTCAGCCGATCTTCTTCCGGCTGATCCGGGTACACAAGGACTGGATCACCTACGACCACTGGATCTGGCTCGACGGCTACCAGCTCAACGCCAAGGGCGACGCGGTCGCGCAACGGTCGATCTTCGTACAGCCGGCGGGCTTGATCGTCCAAACGCAGCCACTCCCGGCACACCGCCCCGGACCGCGCAGATCCGTTGCGGGAGCCTAGTGTGCCCGGGTCAGCAGGGACACGGCCATGCTCAGCCTCTCCCTGGGGTGTCACGAAGACGAAGACCACCATCCGGGCAGAGAGGCAACGTCAAACTTCACCCCCTCGCCGTCAAGTTTGGTGAAATGGCGTGTTTGGCACGACAGCAAACTCGGGCGCATGCCAAACTTCGAGGGTGGAGACGCCCGAGCCAGAGCTGCTGAAAGTCGCACGAAGCCGATTGGCTGCCCTGCTCCCGGCGCACTTCGAACTGACTGACGCCATGATCGACGGGCAGGCGGCGGAACCAGGCTCCGGGGACGCGCTCTGGCAGTTGGAGGAGCACCACGGCACCTCCACGCTGATCCTTGTCGAGGCGAAGACGTCTTTCACACCTCGGGAGGTGGAAAGGGCCGATCAACGCCTGGCGGACCTGGCTCAGCGAGCGACGCAAAACCCGGTGATCTTGGTGGTTACGCCCTGGCTGAGCCCTCGATCCCGAGCCCTGTTGGAGGAACGCGGCTACTCGTACCTCGACCTGACGGGAAACATCCACCTACGCGCCGAACGGCCGGCGGTGTTCGTCAGGATGCAGGGAGCGGACCGCGATCCGTACCCGGCTCAGCGCGGTCCGGCCCGACTCCACGGCCCCAAGGCGCGGCGCCTCGTTCGCCTGCTGGCCGACGTCGCTCCCCCGCTCCGGCTGACCGATCTGGCGCGGATCGGTGGCCTGAATCGCGGCTACGTCTCCAGTCTCCTGCAGTCACTCGACGACCAGGCCATAGTGGATCGCGAACGCAGGGGCACCGTTACCGAGGTCGACTGGCCCGCTCTTCTGGTGGCCGCCTCCGAGCGCTACGACCTATTGAAGACCAACGCCAGCACACTGTTCGTCGCGCCGGCAGGCGCGGGCGAGTTGTTCAAACGGCTCGGAGATGACGACGCCCCGCCAGCGGTGATCACGGGGTCGTTTGCTGCGTCGGCGGTCGCACCGGTTGCTGCGGCGGCCCAATTGGTGCTCTACACCAGCGATCCCGCCGAGATGCGCAACTTCGGACGACTGCTGCCAGCCGACCGGGGCGCAGATGTGGTGCTGTTGCGGCCAGAGGATGAGGCGCAGCTAGCCCGGTCACGCCGAGTCTCGGGCCGCACTCATGTCGGTCTGAGCCAGCTGGTGCTCGATTGCCTCGGCGGGAACGGACGATTGCCTGAGGAGGGGCACGCGCTCATCGACTGGATGCAGAAACACGAATCGCAGTGGCGCTTACGGGATCTCACGGAATCCGATGCATAGGGTCACTCTCCATGACGTCACCGGCGACCTCACCGCTGTATGTGGCAGCGCGTCGTGTCCTCCTGGATGCCCTCGACGCGCTCGCCGAACACCGCAAGGCAGTGATCCTGGCCGGCGCACAGGCGATCTACGTACGCACCGGTGAAGCCGAGCTTGACGTCAGCATCGCGCCGTACACCACGGATGCAGATCTTGCCCTTGACCCTCGGGTGCTCGGCGCCAACCCGGCACTGAAGCAGGCGATGGAATCCGCCGGATTCTCACTGACCACAGAACCAGGAATCTGGGAACGGCCTGTGCTCATCGCTGGCCAGCAGGTGATGGTGCCGGTGGACCTGTTGGTGCCGGAGGCGCTGGCAGGAAAGGGCCGCAGGTCTGCGCAACTGCCTGAGCACGGCAAGAACGCCACGCGACGCACTCCTGGACTGGAGGCGGCGGTAGCGGACCACTCGGACGTCATGATCTCCAGCCTCGATCCGGAGGCCGACCCGCGTGCCGTGCTGGTGCCGGTGGCCGGCAGCGCCGCGCTATTCGTGGCCAAGGCGCACAAGCTGCACGAACGGCTCCGGGACGCACAGGCAAAGCCTTCCCGCCTGAAGCCGAAGGACGCGAGCGACGTTATCCGCCTCATGCAGGCAGACCCGCCTGAGCAGGTCGGCCGGCGGCTGCGTGAGATCAGCGCTGATGACGTCGCTGGCGACAGCGTGCGTCAAGGCGTGGGGCACCTCCGCGAACTGTTCGGACGCCGCCGCTCCCAGGGCGTGAGCCTGGCGGTTGAGGCTCTGAATGGTGCTATGCCGGAGACTGCGGTCCGGGCGCTCGCCCCCGCGTACACCACGGCTCTCCTGGATGCCTACGGCGTCGACTAGTCCGCACACCGAGCTCAGGCAGTGCACCTTTCAAGCCCACCCGACCCTGCTCAATCCGGCGCAAGGTGCTTGGCGAGACTCGGGCGCATGCATCAGTTGATGCTGACCGTCACCGTGCCAGTCACCACACGGTGATCCGAGCAGGCGCCGATCGTGCAGGTGGTCGGAATGGCCAGCGAGTCGGCGGTGTAGCTGCCCGCGAGCCGGTTCTCCCGTACGAAGATCAAGTCGATCTTGTTGCCGAGGCCACACGGCCCGCCGGTGCTGCCGTCCGCGACGGTGGTTTCGCCATAGCCGACGCAGCGGGAGTCCAGGTTATCCAACTCACGGTAGAAGCCGGTGTTGCTACTGCAGCCCGATCGCACCAGAGAGCGCGACGAAGGCGTACGAGGGTGCCGGGATCTTCGAATCGGCCCGCAGGCTGGTCGACGGTCGCCCGGTTCGATAGGTTTAGTCGACTATGGATTGACCAACGGAAAGCGGGGAGGACCGTTGCGCCAACCGACGGTTCGGTACCAGAACGAGCTCATGGACAGCGGACGGTGGGAGGGCTTTCCGCTCCGCGAAGGTGACATCGTGGTTTCGACCCCCGCAAAGTGCGGGACGACGTGGACCCAGACGATCTGCGCCTTGCTGATCTTCCAGACACCGGAGCTGCCGGCACGGCTGGACGACCTCACCTACTGGCTCGACATGTTGACTCGCAGCCGGGACGACATCTTCGCGTTCTACGAGGCGCAGCGGCATCGCCGTTTCATCAAGACTCATACGCCCTTCGACGGGCTGCCCATCCGTGATGGGGTGACCTACGTCGCGGTCGGTCGGGATCCGCGGGACGTCGCGATCTCCTGGGACGCCCATTCCCAGAACATCGCCCAGGAGGCCTTCGACGCGATGCTGACGGCCGGCGGTAACCCGGCGCAGGAGCCCGCCGGTACGGCTCCGGCGCCTGCGGAGTCCGCGTACAACCGGTTCTGGGCCTGGCTGGAGGACACCAATGTGCAGGTGGGCCTGCCGTCGATGCTGCACCACCTGTCAGGGTTCTGGGCCGAGCGGGAGCGGCCCAACGTGCTGCTGCTGCACTACGACGATCTGAAGTCAGATCTTGAAGGCCAGATGAGGTTCCTCGCCGGGCGCCTCGGAATCGAGGTGCCGGAGTCGCGCTGGCCGGATCTGGTGCGGGCAGCGACATTCGACTCGATGCGCGGCCGGGCGGAGGCTCTGACCCCGGTCGCAGCGATGTGGAGCGATCCGGAGCGGTTCTTCAACCAGGGTGTCAGCGGCCAGTGGCGGGACCTGCTCGACGAAGATGACCTGCGACGATACGAGGATCGGGTCGCGAAGCTGGCCGAGCCCGACCTCATCGACTGGCTGCACCGCGGCCCCATCGTCCCCGCCCGCTGACCCTACGCCGTTATCCTCCTCGCTATCCCGCCTTAGACCGTGTGTCAGTTGGGGTTGTTGAAGTGCAAGGTCGTTCGTTCACTGGGTGTGGATTGTGGAGAAGTACAGCCCGGACGCGTTGTGGCACCTCGCGCAGCCGTTGCTGCCCCCGCACCCGGAAAGGCATCAAGGTGGTGGGCGGTCCCGTAGCGATGATCGGACGACGCTCGCGGCGATTCTTCTGTACGTGTTGGAGTCCGGCTGCTCCCGGCGCAAGCTGCCCGGTTCTTTCCCGGTGCACTGGCGCACCACGCACCGCCGGTTCGCCCAGTGGGTCGCGGCGGGGGTGATGACCGCTCTGCACCGGGCCGTGCTCGACGTCCTCGGTGCGGCCGGGCAGATCGACTGGTCCCGGGCAAGCATCGACGCCATGAACGTACGGGCGGTCAAAAGGGAAACCTGACCGGACCCAGCCCGGTCGACCGAGGCAAGCCCGGCTCCAAGATCCACGCGATCGCCGACCGCGGCGGCTCACGTGACCCGGGCGGCGAGCCCACAGTTCGTTCAGCCGATCTTCTTCCGGCTGATCCGGGTACACAAGGACTGGATCACCTACGACCACTGGATCTGGCTCGACGGCTACCAGCTCAACGCCAAGGGCGACGCGGTCGCGCAACGGTCGATCTTCGTACAGCCGGCGGGCTTGATCGTCCAAACGCAGCCACTCCCCGCACACCGCCCCGGACCGCGCAGATCCGTTGCGCGAGCCTAGTGTGCCCGGGTCAGCAGGACACGGCCATGCTTAGTTGATGCTGACCGTCACCGTGCCAGTCACCACACGGTGATCCGAGCAGGCACCGATCGTGCAGGTGGTCGGAATGGCCAGCGAATCGGCGGTGTAGCTGCCCGCGAGCCGGTTCTCCCGTACGAAGATCAAGTCGATCTTGTTGCCGAGGCCGCACGGCCCGCCGGTGTTGCCGGCCCCGACGGTGGTCTCGCCGTAGCCGACACAGCGGGAGTCCAGGTCGTCCAGCTCCCGGTAGAAGCCGGTGTTGCTGGCGTTGTTGGCCACGTTGAGACTTGGCGCGTACCAGTTGTTCAGCCGGCCGTAGTGGGGCTGGGAGTTGAAGTCCCCGGCGATGAGCACCGTGTCACCGTTCGCCGCGAAGGCCTCCAGCCGGCTGCGCACCGAGTTCAGTTGCTGCACGTTGATCGCCGTGCCGTTGATGACCGTGTTCGACGGCGTGATGTGCGTGGCGCAGAACCGCAGGTGCGGGCGGGCGGACAGCGGGGCGCAGAGCAGGGTCCGCCGCTCGGCACTGCCGTCCGACGGCAACGTGTAGCGGTTCGCCGCACCGAGCGGTGCCCTGCTGAAGATGGCGTTGCCGAACGCCTGCCCGTTGCAGACCGTGTCGCGGGACGACTCGAAGCGGGCGAAGTTGGTGGAGTCCTGCGGCCAGCCGGAGGCCCTCAGGTCGGCGACGATCGCCTGGTACTGCTGGTAGCAGAGCTCGTTGAGGCCGACGAAGTCGGCGCCCCGGGCACGGATCGAGCCGGTCAGGGCCGGAATGAGGCCGTCGGTGGTCGAGGCCCGGTGCATGGTCCAGCCCGCGACGTTCCAGACCCAGAGGTCGTGTGTTGCCGTGGTGGCCGCCGAGGCCGGGACCGCCGAGGTGAGGGCGAGGACGAACGCGCCGAGCACGGCGACACAGAGCCTCATCAACCGCATGCGTCTTCTCCCCATCGAACTGATCGTCACCGATTCACCGGAGATGATGGCACATGTAGATCGACTAGACGAGCCATGCACAGTAGAACCTTCAGCCCGATCACGGCGCCTGCATCCAGCCCTCTACCAACGGCCGCTACCGTCCGCGACGGAGAGCGGAGGCTGAGAGCAGGGGTGGTTGAGCCCAAGATGCCAATAGGCTGAGCTGATGATCGAAGACCGCAAGCGGCCCTCCCGGCTCAGCGGTTTCCGGGTCTGTCTCCGCGGAAACGGCAACGCGAGCACGTTCGCGAACCCCGCCTGGGACTTCTACCTGACGGCCATGCTGTTCGGCTGGCTGGTCCTGGTCGTCCTGGAACAGACGTTATCGATCACCCGGCGCGGACGCGGTCGCGCCCACTTCGCGCTCCGGGCGGCCAGCGCGATCACGTTGACGACGATCGCCTCGTGCGGCCTCTTCGTCAACGTGGCGGTGCTCTGCCACTGACCAGCCGGCTCTGCCGTGAACCGACCGGTCCCCGTTCTGCCTCAGGAGCACGCACGGGCAGGGCGTCCGAGCCGCCACTCAACGTCGGCGGCCCGGGGTGTCACGGCGCGGCTGGCCTCGACACCGCGCCTCGCCCGCCGCGCCGCTTGGCGGCGTACGGCAGCACGAACATGTACAGGCCGGTGAAGAGCAGCAGGGCGAGCGGAAGCAGCGGCAGGTAGAACACCCAGTCGGGCAGCGCCCCGCTCGCCGCGCCGAAGCCGAGGATCACGGTCACAGTGAAGGCGATGGACACCCACCGGTGGAGCTGTCGAATCCACTTGTTCCAGCGCAACGAATTCTCCTTCGCATACGAGCAGGCTCAGAACTTGGCAGACGTTGCCGCGGGTGCTGGCGAGCCCAACAATCCCGCAGACAGTCACCAAGGGTTACCGAAGTCGGGCCCGGGCCACCCCCTCCGCGATCCCTTTGCTCTGCTGCGGCGGAGGCAACAGTCACTCGATGTGAAATCAGCGCACAGGCATCACCCCGGATTGATTTGGAGATTCTCCTGCTCAAAGCTGGTGTTGCCAGGAGGGCAGCAGAGCAAAGCGGGCGGGTGGGTACCGGCGGGCGCGGCTGGCTGTCACGGAAGGTAGCAACTCGGGCCTCACCGACCGCCAGTACTTACAGTGTCCAATCGGTGCGTCCCGCCGGGTGAGGCGTCCGGCACCCCCGCACCCGGCGGCTTCACGGTGCCGTCGGCGCGGGTCGCGGGTCGAGCTAGCGCAGTTCCTGGATGCGGATCAGGTTGCCGGCGGGGTCGCGGAAGGCACAGTCGCGGGTCCCGTACGGCTGCTCGGTCGGCTCCTGGACGACCTCGGCGTCGCCGGCCTGCAGCCTCTCGAAGGTGCCGTCGAGGTCGGAGGTGGCCAGCATGATCCAGCCGTACGTGCCCTTGGCCATCATCTCGGCGATGATGCGGCGCTCGTCGTCGGTGATGCCGGGGTCGGTGGCCGGCGGAGCCAGGAGGATGGACGTGCCGGGCTGGCCGGCGGGGCCGACCGTGATCCAGCGCATCTTGCCGCCGCCGACGTCGTTGCGGACCTCGAAGCCGAGAGTGTCGCGGTAGAAGGCCAGGGAGGCGTCCGGGTCGGTGTGCGGCAGGAAGGTCGTGTGAATGGTGATGTCCATGGCAATCAGGCTAGGTGCAGCGCCGTGACCTGCGCTTCTCGATTCCTGATCGGTCTGGTCACCTGTTTCGCCACACACGACGGCATCCCCGCCGTCGCGGCTGCCGCCTGGCGGCGGTAGACGCTGGGCGGCACGCCGACCAGCTCGGTGAAGCGGGTGCTGAAGGTACCCAGCGACGCGCAGCCGACCGCGAAACAGACCTCGGTGACGCTGAGGTCGCCGCGACGCAGCAGCGCCATCGCGCGCTCGATCCGCCGCGTCATCAGATAGCTGTACGGCGACTCACCGTAGGCGAGCCGGAACTCGCGGCTGAGGTGCCCGGCCGAGATGTGCGCGCCTCGGGCGAGCGCCTCGACGTCCAGCGGCTGCGCGTACTCCCGGTCGATCCGGTCGCGGACGCGGCGCAGCCGCGCGAGGTCGAGCAGGTGCTGCGCGGCGGTGGGTCTGCTGGTCACCTGCGCGATCCTGCCACGCCCACCGTGAGTCACCCAGCACCGCCGACGCCCGTCAAGATCCAGACGATCGAGATCGTGGAAGGAAGCGGCCCCTGGAGGGGCCATTTCGTTCCGGGATTCGCGTTGACCGGGTCGGAATACTGGGCCCGTGCGGAATGATGTCGAGTTCGAGCGGGCGGTGGAGCGGCTGTACGCCGCCTTCGCCCACCACCCGCTGCCGGCCGACATGACCGCCTGCGAGCACTGCGTGGACCCGGCCGACGTGGCGCTGTTCGCGCGTACGCCGCTGCGGAAGCTGGCCCCGGACCAGCTCGGCACCTACCTGATGAACCCGGGCACCTGGGGGGACGAGACGGAGTTCCCGCACCTGCTGCCCCGGCTGCTGGAGGCGTACGCGACCGGCGAGATGGAGCACTGGGTCTGGCCGGACCGGGTGACCCGCCGGATCAGCGGCCGGTGGCAAAACTGGCCGGCCGCGGAGCGGGACGCGGTCGAGCACTTCGTGCGCGTCTGGTGGTGCCGGACCCTCGGCGGGTACCCGTCCGCCCCGCCCGCTCAGGACCTGCTGGACGCGGTCGCTGAGCTGGGGGTCGACGTCGGGCCGTACCTGGCCGGGTTCGCGGGCGTCCCGGGCGAGGCCCCCGCCCGGCACCTGGCCGACGTCATCCACCACTGGTCGTACGGCGGCTCCCTGCACGGCGACGCGGAGGAGTCGATGCGACGCTGGTTGGCCGGCCCGACGCCGGTCGACGTGCTGCTGTCGGCAGCGGTTGCCTCGGCCAGCCCGGAGATCGCCGCCGAACTGGCCGACGCCGCCGAGCACGCCTGCCTCGTCGGGGAGAGCCTGCTCAGGGAGGGCGTGCTGCCGGCCGCCGTCCCCGAGCGCTGACCGAAGGCGAAGTCAGCCCGTCGCGCGGCAGGCGGCGTCGATGCGGTGCAGCGGGCGGACCCGGCGTCCGAGCCCCTCCAGCAGCGAGTCCTCCACGTGGAAGTCGTGCACCCGCAGCCGGTGTCGGGGCAGTTCCTCCTCGCTCGGGCAGAGCACCTGCGCCTTCACCTGGTCGATCGGCACGTACCGCACGCCGCCCTGTTCCTGGAGCAGCACCATGTTCACGTCGTCGACGACGACCACGTGGCCGCGCACGTCCTCCATCACGCCGGACTCGGTCTGCACGGTGCTGACGGTCAGCGGCAGCACCGGCGTGCTGATCACCGGCAGCGCCGCCCACATCAGCATGGCCAACACGGCGGCCTCGGTGGCCGAGGCCAGCGGCCGGATCACCGCCCCGGGCAACGGCCCGGCGATGCCGAGCGCGAGCACCGGAGGGACGACGAGCAGCGCCATGACCAGTTGTTCCCGCTGTTGCCAGGCGTCGAGCAGGGTCGGCGTCAGCAGGAAGAGGTACCCGCCGAGCAGGGCCGCGACGATCAGCGCCCGGGCCGCGCGCAGGTCGTGCAGCCGCTCCGGGCGGAGTTGGAACGCGGCGGCGAACGCGGGCAGCAGCAGCGGCAGGTAGAGCAGCGGCCAGGTGATCAGGGCGAGCAGGAAGCTGGCCACCACGAACCAGGCCGGGGTGATGTCCGCCCAGCGGGCGAAGAGCGGGCGGCGGTACCCGGGCAGCCGGTCCACGCTGACCCCGAGGACCGCGCCGAGGGCGAACACCGCGACCAGACCGGTGGAGAGCAGCCGGGCAGCCGTGGTGAGGAAGCCGGCGAGCAGGTTGACCGGCCCGACGTTGGCGACCAGCAGGAGGGTGGTCTGGAGCTCCCCGCCGGCCTCCACGCCGAGCCGGAGCACCGAGAACACGGCGGGCACGGCCACCACTGCCGTCCAGAACGACTGGCTGGCCCGGGCCCGGCGCTCGTCCAGGTGCCGCGCCTCGCCGGGCCGGGGCGTCGGCGTTCCGGCGTCCACGTCGGCGTCGGTGACGGGCGGGGCGGTCACTACCGGGGCGCCTTGTCGTCGAAGTCCACCAGCTCCGGCACCTTCAGCGGCGGGGGCTGGACCTTGGGCGCCCTCAGCCACGGCCCGAGCGTCTGGTGGTACGCGGTGAGCCAGGGGCTGCTCAGCCCTTTACGCCCCTGCTGGTAGCTCTTGTCGAGGAAGAACGCGACGAGGTCGCGCAGCGCCGGGTCGCTGATCGGCACCCCGACGCCGATCTGCTCGCTGGTGCCGAAGGGCATGTCGATGATCGTGAAGTCTTTCGGGTGTTTGGAGAGGAAGCCGGCGAGGATGGTCTCGTCCGAGCTGACCGCGTCGTAGCGCCCCTCGAGGATGCCGTCGATGCAGTCGCCGACCTCCTTGACCACGAACACCCTGATCTGGTGCCTCCCCAGCTCGGCCTCGGTGGTGGAGCCGCCGCTGGTGCAGACCTTGTAGCGGGGATCGCGCAGGTCCTCGATGGTGTGGATGCTGTCCTTCAGCCGGGTCGGGACCATCGCCTCCTGGGTCGTCACCAGGTACGGCCCGGCGAAGCTGACCAGCTTCTCGCGCTCCTCGGTCATCGAGAAGGTGGAGACCACCAGGTCGACCGCCCCACCCTGGAGGGCGGGAATACGGTCCTCCGTGGCCACCGGCACCCACTCGATCCGCTTGTCGCCCTCGTAGCCGAGCTGGGCGGCGATGTACCGGGCGATCTCGACGTCGAACCCGCTGTAGGTGCCGCCGTGCAGCTCGCCCATCAGCGGGCCGGTGGTGGAGACGCCGATCTTCAGCGTCGGCTGGCCGTAGATGTGCGTCTTGCTCAGCGTCTCCTTCACGGAAGGGATCTGCGGCTCCTGCCGGCTGTCGCAACCGGCGGCAGCGGCAAGGGTCAGGGTCAGCGCGACCGCCAGGGTGGTGGCGACCGAGCGGACCCGGGACCGGGTGAGGAACTGATTCATCGGCGACCTCACTGACGGGTACCCTGCGGGACACCGAGGGTAGCGGCTCGCGTCCATCCGCGTGCTCATCCGCGCGGCCAGGCCCGGGGGTACGACGGGCGCCCGAGCGCCGCCGTACCCCCGAGTTGTCCTCAACGGACGGTCAGCGAGCCGATCCCGGGCTGCGGGGCCGCCACCGGCGGCAGCCGCTTCGGCTCGCCCCGGGCCGGGGCGCCCCGGTTGGCCAGGGCGCTCTTGGCCGCCGGGGCCCGCTCGGCCGCCGCCTCCTCGGGTTGCTCCGCGAACGGCTGGATGTCACCGACGCAGACCTTGCCCTTCGCCGGCAGGGTCCCCCTGATCAGGTACGCGTCGATCGCGCCCGTCGCGCACGCCGAGGTGCCGTACGCGGTGTGCCCCCAACTGTCGCTGCTGAGCAGGCGGCTGTTCGGCAGCAGCGCCGCCGAGCCGACCGCGCCCTGGTAGTTGGTCGCCGGGTCCCAGTAGTTGCCGACCACCAGCACCGGGGCGCTGGTCCGCCGGGTGAACGGGCCGGTGTAGGCGTCCTCGTCACGGACCGTCCAGGTGTTGCGGGCGCACGACGCGGTGAGCCAGGCCCAGAGCCGGCCGAAGTACGGGGCCCGCTCGTCCTCCTTGGCGGCCAGCGCCGGCCAGGCACCGGCGTCCTTCGGGTGGTACGCGTCGGTGCAGTCCACCCCGAGGAAGGTTTCCAGGGTGTTGTCGTACGGGAAGTCGTACCCCCTGCGCACCTGCTGGCCGGCGGTGGCGGCCCGCCGGGCGATCGCCGTCCGGGCCTCGGCGCGGCGGGCTGCGGTGGCCGACCCGGGGTCGGTGAGCACCAGCAGTTCGGCGGTGATCGTGACGATGTCCTCGTAGCCGGACGGGCTGTAGAGGGCGTTCAGCGCGGCCCCGACGAAGTCGGCGTAGCTGACGGTGTACGTCTCCCCGGTGTCCGGGTCGTCGATGACCACGGGCTTCTTGCGCAGCCGCTTCGCCACCAGCTCGAACGAGGCGACCGGATCGCCGGCCGCGAGCGGGCAGGCCGCCGTCCCGGCCTCGTCGCAGCGCACCAGGATCTCGCGCAGCGCCGCGTACGCGCCGTCGGCGCTGCGCAGCCGGGTCTCCTGGAGCTGGTTGCGCGCCTTACCCTGGCCGACCCAGGCGTTCGGGTTGAGCACGCCGTCGACGACCAGGGCGCGGACCCGGTCGGGGAACATGTTGGCGTAGTACTGGCCCAGCGCGGTGCCGTAGCTGAAGCCGAGGTAGGTCAGCTTCGGGTCGCCGACCGCCCGCCGCAGCACGTCCATGTCCCGGGCGACCTCGGCCGTGGACATCGCGCCGGTCAGCGGCCTGCCGGTGGTGGAACAGCCCTTGCCGACCGCCTTCGACGCGGCCACGTACGCCTTCTCCTCGGCCTTCGTCCACGGGAAGGCCACGTTCAGCCCCGCGTACGCCTTGGTCTGCTCCTTGACCGACGGGAAGCACCGGACGTTCTCGCTGGCCACGACGCCGCGCGGGTCGACGCCGACGATGTCGAACCGGTCCAGCAGGTCGTCGCCGAGGAAGTACGGCGCGGCGAGCGCGATGTCCGTCCCGGAGCCGCCGGGGCCACCCGGGTTGACGAAGAGGCTGCCGATCCGGCGCTGCTGGTCGCGGGCCTTGACCCGCAGCACCGCCACCTCCGTGGTGGCGCCGGTCGGGGAGTCGTAGTCGCGCGGCAGGTCGACGGTGGCGCACTCGGCGTAGCCGTAGCAGGCGTACCAGTCGAGCTTCGGGGTGGGGACGCGGTCGACCCGCCGGGCCTCGACCGGGTCGGTCCGGTCCGACGTGGCCGGACGACCCCAGCCGACGGTGGTCGGCGCCGCGCCGGCGGGCGCGACGGCCGTTCCGGCGAGGACGATGCCGGCGATTCCTGCTGCGGCCAGGGACCGGGTTCTCCGTGGCATGCGGTTGCCTTCCGGTGGGAAACAGGACGCGTCGAGGAAACCTCGACCTGCGTCACTCTAGGAAACCGAGCCCAGGAACACCGCCCACAAAAGGCCCGGGAGAGGGTCATTTCCCCGACTGATGCAACAGATCATTCGTGGTTGACACGCGCGCCGGCTCCGCCATCCTTGACGGGTGACCCGATTCCCTCGGCCCGACGCGCTCGCCGGGGCGGTCGCCGCCTCGGTCGCGGCGCTCGCCCTGCTGGTGACGCTGGCCTGGTGGCGTCCGCGCAGCATCCTGGCGGTGGTGCTCGCCCTGCTCTGCGTCCTGCTGGTGATGGTCGCCGGGGTGTCGGTGACCGAGGCGCGGCAGCGCCGCGAGGAGGCCCGCGAGCGCACGGGCGACGGTCCGGCGGAGTGGCCGACGCCGGGGATCGCCGGCCTGGGCGGCGTCGACGCGGACACGCTGGAGGCCCTGGACAGCCGGAGCGCGCTCCGGGCGGTCCAGGAGCGCCGCCGGCGCACGGGCGGGGTCAGCGACCGGTGAGGGTCGGCTCGTCGAGCCCGTCGACGCCGCGACCGGCCAGGCAGCGGTACGTCCGGTCGGTGTCCGCCCCCTCCGGCGGCAGCACCTCCAGGTGCCAGCCGCTGGCGTACGCGATGCCGCTGGTCAGCCGGAACGTCATCGGGTTGCAGACCCGCCGCACCGCCGGGTCGGCGCTGACCTGGGCGTGTCCCGCGCCGACCAGGGTGGCGGGCAGCTCGCCGGCTGCGTAGGTCTCCCAGGTGTGCCGGCCGTCGCAGGGCAGCCGGGGGGCCTCGGCCCGGGTGCCGCGCACCCGCACCGGCCCGAAGCACTCCAGCTCGGCGACGCACCGCGCGCCCGTCGGCAGCCCCCCGGTTCCCGGCGAACCCGGCACACAGCCCGGCAGCGCGCCCCACGGCCCGATCGTCGACGTGGCGACCGCGCTGGCGACCGGCGTGGGCGTCAAGGCTGCCGGGGCGCCCCCGGCCACCCAGGCGCCGCCGCCGGCCGACGCGGCCAGCGCGAGCGCCCCGGCCCCGCCGAGGAACCAGCGCCGCCGCCAGCGCCGGCCGGACGTCGTCGACACGGTGGGGTGGTCGTCCTCGACCGGGGGACGCGGGGCGGGCCGGCCCGGCCGGCCAGTGCCGTACAGGCCTCCCGAGGTGGACGGACTGCCGGTGATGGTGCCGGTCGTCGGGCCGGACAGGCCGCCCGAGGACGGGCCGCCGGACACGGGAGCCCCGCTGACCGGCGCGCTGACCGGGTCCAGCGGCAGGGCGGCGAGCAGGCCGCGCAGCTCCACCGCGGACGGGCGGGCACCCGGGTCGTTCGCCATGCCCGCCCGGAGCACGTCGAGCAGTTCCTCCGGTGCACCGGGCAGCCCGGGGATCGGCTGGTGGAACATCTCCAGCACGGTGACCAGGCTGGGATTGCGCTCGGACTGCCAGCGGGGCGGGCGGCCGTGCATCACGGCGTAGAGGGTGGCGCAGAGGGCGTACACGTCGACCGCGGGAGACGGCGGGCTGTGGTTGAACATCTCCGGCGGCGCGTACGCGGGGGTGAGCACCTCCAGGGTGACCGACGCGTCACGCACCTCGGCCAGCACGGCGAGCCCGAAGTCGGCCAGCACCGCCGGGTTGAAGTGGGAGTGCAGGATGTTCGCCGGCTTGACGTCGCGGTGCAGCACCCCGTTGGCGTGCGAGTGGGCCAGCGCGTCGGCGATCTTCACACCGAGGTCGCGGGTCTCCGCCGCGCCCAGCGGCGAGGTGCGCATCCGCTCGGCGTACGACCCGTCGCACAGCTCCATGATCAGGTAGGGGTGCCGGTCGACGGTGACCCCGACGTCGAACAGGTCCACCACGTGCGGGTGCGACGACATCCTCCCGGCCGCCCGCGCCTCGCGCAGGAACCGGGCCTGGTCCCGGTCGTTGTCCAGGGTGCGGTTCTCCACCTTGACCGCGACCTCGCGCCCGACGGAGATCTGGGTGGCCCGGTACACGGTGGCATAGCCGCCCCGGGCAAATGCTTCCAAATCGGTTAGACCGGGCACGATGGGCACCCGCCGGGCGCCGGGCGAGGTGTCGGTCACTGTTCGAAAATACCCAATGGCCCGGCCGCTCAGCGGTTCGCGTCAGCGGGCGGGACGACACCGTCCACCGCGCCCGACCGGTCACCGTGCGCGGCCGGTGGTGTCACGGCAGGCCGGCGGGCGTCCCGACGCAGGGCCACGGCGGTGGCGACCGCGCCCAGCCCCTCCCAGAGCGCCACCGTGAAGAACCGACCCGGCGCGATGTCGGCCAGCACCGCGATGGTGAACACGGTGAAGGTGACCAGCCGGAAGAGGACCGTGAACCGGTAGAAGGGCCGCCACTCGGTGGCGGTCGCCAGCAGGTAGTAGACCCCCATGTTGAACGACGCCATGGAGGACGCGGTCAGGAAGGTGCCCGTGTAGTCACCGGCGGCCCGGCTCTGCGGCACCTCGAAGCCGAGCATCCGCAGCTGGGCCTCCGGCCAGAGCAGCCCGAGCGCGCCCATCAGCAGCGCCAGGACGCCGAAGACCGCGATCGTCCAGCCGGCGCTGGAGCGTGGCAGCCTCATCGCGTCCTCCCCAGGACCGGCACGGTCGCCACAGCGGACCACCACTCGGAAATGACACCGTAACCGGGGCCATCCGCCGTCGCATCGGCGGAACCGGCAGACTAACCGACCCGCGCGCCGGCCGTCCGGCGGGACGCGACGAGGCCCGCCGCGACGCGCCGGACCGGCGTCTCGCTCACCCCCGCAGGCGGACCCGCAACGCGTTCGCCGCCAGCCGCTCGCTGCGCTGCTCCGTCGCGTACGCCAGGCGGACGGCCTCCTCGGCGCTGGCCAGCGCCTCGGCGGGCCGGCCGCAGGCGGCCAGCGCCTCGGCCAGCACGCTCGCCGCGATCACCTGGCTGCGCACGTCCTCCGCCGGGACGGCGACCGCCCGGTGGGCCCAGTCCAGGGCCTGCTCGTGCTGGCCGTGGGCGAGCAACGCCGAGGCGTACCGGGCCATGGTCTGACGGCGGGAGAACAGCAGCGACGGCGCGTTCGTGGAGGCGGTGGCCACCGGGGCGAGCAGCCCCACGGCCGTGGCGGAGTCACCGGCGGCCAGCCGGGCGGTGGCCAGCAGCACCCGGGGGCCCACCTGAGCGGGCGCCTGCGGGTTGTGCGGCTCGACGGCGGTCAGCACCGCGCGCGCCGAACGCTCGGCGGTGTCGCAGTCGCCCATGTCCAGCGCCACGAAGCCGCGCAGCGTGCCGGCCATCCCGGTGAGCAGCGGGTGCGAGGTCCGTTCGGCGTACGACATCGCGTCGCCGAGCAGGTCCGCGGCGTGCTCCGGCTCGCCCAGCCCGCGGGCGACCACCCCGCGCGCCACCAGGGCGAAGCCCTGCCCCCAGTCGTCGGAGACCTCGGCGAAGTCCCGGTACGCCCGGCGGGCCGCCCGGTCGGCCTCGGCGATCTCGCCCAGCTCCGCGCCGGCGAACGCCTCCACCGCGCGCAGCGTGCCGACCGCCCACGCCTCGCCGACCCGCTCGCCGAACGGGAGGAAGACCCGCGCGAGCCGGCACGCCTCCCCCAGCCGGCCGGCGAGCAGCCGGGCGAACGCCGTGGTGCCGCGCAGCCAGGCCCGCCCGTACGGGTCCTTCAGCTCGGCGAAGAGCCGGGCGGCCCGGCCGAGCACCGCGTCGGCGCCGGCGAAGTCACCCCGGGTGGTGGTCACCCAGGCCAGGTTCTGCAACGACCACGCCTGCCCCCGCCGGTCCTGCGCGGTCAGGCTGACCTGGTACGACGCCGCGAGCCGGCTGCTCGCCTGACCCAGCCGGCCGGCTACGAAGTCGGCCATGCCGAGCCGGCGCATCGCCGAGGCGCGCAGGGCCGGCAGTTCGCCGGCCGTGGCCACCTGCAACGCCTCCTGCCAGCAGGCCGCCGCCCGGGCCTGGTCGCCCTGGGTCTGGTGGGCCTGCCCGGCGAGCAGCAGGGCGCTGGTCCGGGCGACGGCGTCGTCCCCGGCGTTGGCGGCGATCTTCTCCGCGTAGGCGAGCGCGTCGGCCGCCCGGCCGACCTGGAGCAGGGCGCGGGCGTGCGCCACCCGGTCGGCCGAAGGCAACCCGTCCCGGGCCAGCTCGGCGGCGCGCTCGGCGTACTCGACGGCCACGGCCGGCTCCCCGGCCTGCAACGAGCGGCGGGCGGCCCGGCCCAGCGCGGTCACCCCGAGGGTGGCGACGGTGCGCGCCGGCGCGTCCGGGCGCAGCTTCACCGCGTCGGCGAGCGCGGCGGCCCGCTCCACGTGCTCGGCGACGAACGCGTCCCGGGCCGCGTCGGTGAACCCGCCCGGGGCGGCTGGCCCACCGGGCACGCCGGGCACCGCCCAGCGGGCCAGCGCGGCGTGCCGCTCGGCCAGCTCGGCCTTGCTCACCCCGGAGTACGCGGCCTCCCGCATCAGCGGCGTGGCAAAGGCGTACCCGGTGCGGGTCCGGTGCAGCATCCGGCGTTGCAGCAGCTCCTCGACGGCCCGGTCGAGCTCCACGGCCACCACGGCGGCCGGCCGGCCGGCCCACCCGGCGCGCTGCTCGCGCAGCGCCTCCAGGGCACCCGCCGGCACGGTGTCGCCGACCACGGCGGCGTCCCGCAGCACCGACCGGGCGTCCGGCGGCAGCGCGTCGATCCGGGCGGCGAGCACGGCGGCCAGGTCCCGGGAGAGCAGCCGGCTGCCGAGCGAGCCGGGCGCGAGCCGCCAGCCGGCGTTGGCGGGGGCGGACCGGTCGGCCACGGCGGTCAGCGCGCCCCGCTCCATCAGCAGGGTGACCAGCTCGGCGAGGTAGAACGGATTGCCCTGGGCCGTGATGAGCAGCCGGTCGGCGTCGGGCTGCGGCAGCTTCCCGCCGCCGAGGTAGCTGGTGAGCAGCCGGGCCGCGTCGGCGCCGCGCAGCGGGGGCAGCGCGTGGACCTCGGCGTCCGCCACCCGGGTCAGCGCCCCGGCGGTACGCACCAGCTCGGGGCGGCCGAGCAGCAGCACCAGCACCGGCCCGGTGATCCGGGACAGGGCCAGCCCGAGCGCCCGGATGGTCTCGGCGGTGGCGTCGTGCAGGTCGTCGACGATCACCACGAGAGGTGCCTCGGCGGCCAGGGCGCTGAGCAGGTCGGCCACCGCGTTCGGCACGGCGTCCGCATCGACGGGCGGCTGGGCGGAACCCCACTCGCCCTGGTCGGCCGGGCTCCCGGCGGGCAGGTCGGCGTACCCGAGCAGGGCCAGGAGCTGGTCGACGGCGACGGGGGCAACGTCGTCGCGGAGCCGGCCGAGGCGCTGGCCGAGCCGGCGCAGCCGCTCCTCCACGGCCGGGCGGGTCAGCGCGGTGGCCGGGTCGTTGGGCAGGCCGACGGCGGCCCGGACCAGGTCGGCCAGGGGCGCCAGCCGGCGGCGCTCGCCGAACGCGGCGCAGCGCACCGAGAGCACCCGGGCGCCGGTGTGCGCGGCGTACCGGCCGGGGCCGACGTCGTAGCCGGCGGCGAGGCGTTCCACCTCGGCGGAGAACCGGGACTTGCCGATCCCCGCCTCGGCGGTCATCAGCAGCACCCGGGGCTCGCCGCTGTCGATCACCTCGGCGAGCCGGCCGGCCACCCGGCCGACTTCGGTCTCGCGGCCGACGAACGGCGCCTCGTCGCCGAGGCCGGACCGGGTGCCCGGCGCGTCGAGCAGGCCGAGCAGCTCGTACGCCTCGACCGGCTCACGCTTGCCCTTGAGCCGCAGCGGGCGCAGCGTCCGCCAGGACGCCACGTGCCGGGTCGCGGCCGAGGTGCGGGCTCCCGCGTAGACCGCGCCGACGGCGGCGGCGTCGGCGAGCCGGGCGGCGGTGTTCACGGTGTCGCCGATGACCGTGTACTCGATCGCCGCCTGGATGCCGGCGATCACGTCGCCGGTGTTCAGCCCGACCCGCAGGCCGAGGGGCGCACCGCCGCCCCGCTCGTCGTCGAGCACCCGGCGCACCGCCCGCTGCATGGACAGCGCGGCGCGGACGGCCCGTTCGGCGTCGTCCTCGTGGGCGACCGGGGCGCCGAAGACCGCCATGATCCCGTCGCCGGTCAGCTTGTCGACGTGCCCGCCGAAGGTCTTCACCGCCCCGGCGAGGGAGGCGAGCACCCGGTCGGTGACCGCGCCGACCCGCTCCGGGTCGAGGTCCTCCGACCAGGAGGTGAAGTCGGACAGGTCGCCGAAGAGCACGGTGACCACCCGCCGCTCGGCGGTCGGCAGGGCGGCGGCGGCCGGCAGTGCGACGCCGCAGTTGTGGCAGAACCGCGCCCCCGGGACGGCCAGCGTGCCGCAGACCGGGCAGGTCACGGCCGCTCCACCCCGTCCGGGGCGACCCCCAGGTACTCCAGCTGGGCCCGGACCGACCACTCGGCCGCCCACCACAGCGAGCGGTCCACGTCGGCGTACACCCGCGCCACCACCTCGGGCGCGGTGGTGGCGCCCTCGGCGACCGCCCGCCGGACCTGGTCGAGCCGGGCGCGGCGGTGGGCGAGGTAGAACTCGGCGGCGACCCCGCAGTCGGCCAGCGCCGGGCCGTGCCCCGGCAGCGCCGGCACCCCCCGGTACGTCGACAGCAGCTCCAGGCTGGTCAGGTAGTCCCCGAGGTGCCCGTCCGGGTGGGCGACGACGGTGGTGCCCCGGCCCAGGATGGTGTCGCCGGTGAGCACCACCCGCTCGCCGTCGCGCTCCACGAGGAAGCAGATCGAGTCGGCGGTGTGGCCCGGCGCGGGGAGCGACCGGATGACCAGGCCCGCCTGGTCGAGGTCGCCGCCCGGGTCGAGCGGCGGCCCGCCGTGGCTGTGCGCCGGGTGGACGGCCCGCACGGGCACGCCCCCGAGCAGCTCGCGCAGCCGGGGCGAGCCCTCGGTGTGGTCCGGGTGGCCGTGGGTGATCAGCACGGTGGCGACCGGGCCGTGCGCCGCGATCGCGGTCAGGTGCCCGTCGTCGGCCGGCCCGGGATCGATCACCACGGCCGGCTCGCCGGGGCCGGACCGCAGCACCCAGGTGTTGGTGCCGTCGAGGGTCATCGGCCCCGGGTTCGGCGCGCGCAGCAGCGTCACCCACCCGGGCAGCTCGCCCGCCAACGCCCCCACGGCCGCCGTGATGTGCCCCGTCATGTCAGCGATCGTACGACCCCGCCCGCCGCTCCCCGCGATCTTGCACTTACGGCCCGGGATTTGTGCCCGTTCACGGCTTTGATCCGGGCCCTGAGTGCATGATCGCGGGGAACGGGAGGGGATCAGGCGACCTCGACGATCAGCTCGACCTCGACGGGGGCGTCGAGGGGGAGTTCGGCGACGCCGACCGCGGAGCGGGCGTGCCGGCCGGCCTCGCCGAAGACCGCGCCGAACAGGTCGGACGCGCCGTTGATCACGCCCGGCTGGCCGGTGAAGCCCGGGGCGCTCGCCACGAACCCGGTCACCTTGACGATCTTGACGACGTTCTCCAGGCCGACCAGCGCGTCGACGGCGGCGAGGGCGTTCAGGGCACACCGCTGCGCCAGGTCCTTGGCCTGCTCGGCGGAGACCCCGGCGCCCACCTTCCCGGTAGCCAGCAGCTTGCCCTGCGCCACAGGGAGCTGCCCCGAGACGTAGACGTGCTGCCCGGACTGGACGGCCGGCACGTAGCTGGCCACCGGGGGCACCACCTCGGGCAGGGTCAGCCCGAGCTCGGCGAGCTTGGCGTGCGGTCCGTTGCTCACGTCGCTCACGCCTTCGGGCGCTTGAGGTACGCGACGAGCTGCTCCGGGTTGGGGCCGGGCACCACGGACACGAGTTCCCAACCGTCCTCACCCCAGTTGTCGAGGATCTGCTTGGTCGCGTGGACCAGCAGCGGCACGGTCGAGTATTCCCACTTCTGCATCGGCGCAGGGCTCCCTAGAAGGCAGTGACGTTTCCGCCCACAGCCTACGATCCGGCGCCGCCGGGCGGCGCGGGACGCTGCTCCGGGGTGGTTGGCGGCTCGCCGCAGGGCCCCTCGTGGTCGTACCGCTGGGGGCAGCGGGACCGGTCGGGCAGCAGGAGGTCGCAGAAGACCCGGTGCCGGTTGTTCTGGTCGTCGGCGGTGGAGACGGTGGTCTCGCCGGCGTCCAGCTCGGGCAGGAAGCCCAGCGAGATCGCGACCTTGCCGGCCAGCGCGGCCGCCGCCGCCAGGTCTGCCACCCGGATCGGCAGGTGGATGACGTACCCCGGCTCCTCCTCGTCCCGGGAGCGCTCGGCCGGGCGACTCAGGGTCCGCAGCATCTCCCCCGGGTCGGTGAGCCGCCGGTAGGACCGTTCGTTGAACGGCAGGCCCGTGACCGGTCCCTCCTCGCCCACAGGGCCGGTCCCGCCCCACCGGGCGCTGCCGCAGGACGGGAACTGGGCTCGGGAGATGTTCTCGGTGTCGCGCATGTACTGCCTCCGGGCCTCGCACCTGATCAAGTCGTCACCATGTGGCTCGGACATCTGCCGATCCGTCCCCCCGCGCCGGCACGAACGTAGGACCGATTCCCGACAGGAACAACGGGACGCGCATGTCCGGACACCTCAAGTCACATATGCGACAGATCGGGGGTCCGGTACCGGATGGCGCGGATCGGCGCTTGATGATCGACGCGCCCCCCGCCCGGCCCGGGGACCCACCCGCCGGGCCGTTCACCGCTACCCTTCCGACGGACGACGCGCACGGCCCGTCCGCCTTCGTTCGACAGCCCTCGCGTCCGCGCGACGACGACGGCCGTACCCCGGGGGATCGACATGACCCAACCGCCCGACGGCGGCGCCACCGGCACGCCCAGCGGTCCGCCCTCCGGCGACCGCCTCCCCGGCCCGCCCGGCCAGGCCACACCCCAGCAGGCCCCGCCCGACCACCTCCTGCCCGGCCAGGTCCCGCCCGGCCAGGTCCCGCCCGGCCAGGTCCCGCCCGGCCAGGTCCCGCCCGGCACCACACCCGGCCCGGTCGGCGGCCCCGCTCAGGTCGGCGGCCCACCCCAGTTCGGCGGCCCACCCCAGGCCGGCGGACCCGCCCAGTTCGGGGGCCCGCCTCAGTTCAGTGGCCCGCCTCAGTTCAGTGGTCCACCCCCGGCCGGTGGCCCGCCCCAGTTCAGTAGCCCACCCCCGGCCGGTGGCCCGGTCCAGTTCGGGGGCCCGCCCCCGGTCGGCGGCCCGGTCCAGTTCGGCGCGCCCGGCGGCCCGGGTAGCCCTGCGGGCGCGATCCCGCCGGGCTACCCGCCGTACCCCGCCGCAGCCCCGGCGGCGCCGAAGAAACGGCGCGGCGTGCTGATCGCCTCGATCGTGGCCGTCCTGGCGCTGTTGCTGTGCGGCGGCGGTGGGACCGCCGCCTTCCTCACCCTGCGCAACGTCGAGAGCGGCGAGGGCGCGAAGGAGCCGGCCGAGGCGGTGGTCTCCTTCCTCACCGCCGTCTACCGCGAGCAGGACGCGAAAAAGGCCGCCAGCCACGTCTGCGCCGCGTCGCGGGACGAGAAGAAGATCGCCGCGAAGGTGGCGGAGGTGCGCGGGTACGTCGAGCAGCACAAGAGCCCCCGGTTCTCCTGGCCCAGCCCGAAGGTGGACAACCAGACCGGCGACCGGGCCACGGTCAGCACCAAGGTGACCATGACCACGTCCGACGAGAAGGTCGCCGACCAGGACCTCCGTTTCACGGTCGTGCGGAAGACCGGCTGGTGGGTCTGCGAGATCGCCTGACCGCTCGGGCGGCGACCGGCCCGGACCACCCAGGGGCCGGCCGCCGCCGCCCGGGCCGCCGGGTGGATAGGCTCGACGGGTGCGAGCAGCTGAACGGCGGGCCGACCCGACCGGCGCCGAGTGGCCGGCACGCCTCCACGTGGTGACCGGCAAGGGCGGCACCGGCAAGACCAGCGTGGCGGCGGCGCTGGCCATGGCGCTGGCCACCGAGGGCCGGCGCACCCTGCTGGTCGAGGTCGAGGGGCGGCAGGGCATCGCCCAGCTCTTCGGCACCGACCCGCTGCCGTACGCCGAGCGGCACCTGATCACCGCCCCCGGCGGCGGCGAGGTGCGTGCCCTGGCGGTGGACGCCGAAGAGGCCCTGCTGGAGTACCTCGACATGTTCTACAAGCTCGGCGCCGCCGGCCGGGCACTGCGCAAGTTCGGGGCGATCGACTTCGCCACCACCATCGCCCCCGGCCTGCGCGACGTGCTGCTGACCGGCAAGGTCAAGGAGGCCACCACCCGCACCGCCGGCCAGCGCCGGGCGTACGACGCGGTGGTGCTGGACGCGCCGCCGACCGGGCGGATCGGCCGGTTCCTCAACGTGACGGCGGAGACGGCCCGGCTGGCCAAGGTGGGCCCGATCAAGACCCAGAGCGAGGGGGTCGCCGCGCTGCTGCGCTCCCCGATGACCGCGGTGCACGTGGTGACGCTCCTGGAGGAGATGCCGGTCCAGGAGACCGTCGACGCGATCGCCGAGCTGACCAAGCTCGGCTTCCCGGTGGGCCGGGTGGTCGTCAACGCGGCCCGGCCGCCGCGACCCGCGGGCCGGGCGGTGAGCGCGGCGGAGCTGAAGCGCGGGCTGGTCGCCGCCGGGCTGCCCGCCGACCGGAACACCGTCGCCGGGCTCGCCGCCGAGGCGCGCGACCAGCTGATCCGCCGGGAGTTGGAGGATTCGCTGCGGACCGAACTGGTCGAGCTGGGGTTCACCCTGACCGAGCTGCCGCTGCTGCCCGACGGGGTCGACCGGGCGGGCCTCGAAACGCTGGCCCGGGCGCTCGTCCGGGCGGAGTGACGCACACTGCAGCCAGCACGGCGCGGAGATCCCCCGAAGCCCGATACGCTCGATTGGTGCCTTCCGAAGACGCGGCGCCGCAGCTGGACGTCGACCAGATCCTCGCCGACCCCGGCGTGCGGATCGTGGTGTGCTGCGGGGCGGGCGGGGTGGGCAAGACGACCACCGCCGCCGCGCTCGCGCTGCGGGCCGCCGAGCAGCACGGTCGGCGTACGGTGGTGCTCACCATCGACCCGGCCCGCCGGTTGGCCCAGTCGCTCGGCCTGACCGAGCTGGACAACACTCCCCGCCAGGTCAAGGGCATCGACGTCGAGGCCAGCGGGGGCGAGCTGCACGCCATGATGCTCGACATGAAGCGGACCTTCGACGACGTGGTGCTCCAGCACACCGACCCGGCGAAGGCGGCGGAGATCTTCGCCAACCCCTTCTACCAGGCCATGAGCTCCACGTTCGCCGGCACGCAGGAGTACATGGCGATGGAGAAGCTCGGCCAGCTGCACGCCCGGGGCGAGTGGGACCTGATCGTGGTGGACACCCCACCGTCCCGCTCGGCGCTGGACTTCCTGGACGCGCCGGCCCGGCTGTCCCGCTTCCTCGACGGGCGGATGCTGCGGATGCTGCTGGCACCGGCGCGCAGCGGGGGCCGGAGCATGTTCAGCATCGTCACCGCGAGCTTCGGCATGTTCTCGAAGGTGGTGCAGAAGGTGCTCGGCGCCCAGTTGCTCACCGACCTGTCCGGTTTCGTGGCCGCGCTGGACTCGATGTTCGGCGGCTTCCGGCAGCGGGCCGAGCAGACGTACCGGATCCTGCAGGCGCGGGAGACGGCCTTCCTGCTGGTCGCGGCCCCGGAGCCGGACGCGGTCCGGGAGGCGGCGTACTTCGCCGGTCGGCTGGGCAAGGAACGGATGCCGCTGGCCGGCCTGGTGCTCAACCGGGTGCACCGGCCGGCGGTCGACTCCCTGGACGCGGCGACCAGCCTGGCCGCCGCCGACCGGCTGGCCGAGGCCGGCGGGCACTCCGGGACCGTGGACGTGCTGCGGGCCCACGCCGCGCTGGCCCAGCAGGCGCACCGCGAGCAGCGGGTGGCGGCCCGGTTCAGCGAGGCGTTCCCGCAGGTGCCGGCGGTGTCGGTGACGGCGCAGCCCGCCGACGTGCACGACATCGACGGGCTGCGGACGATCGGCGCGGCGATCAGCCGGCCGTGACCGGCGTCAGCCGGCCGTGACCAGGACCTTGTCCTTGCCGGGCTTGTCCTTGGCGTTCTTCTTCATGGCCGCCTCGAACATCTTCCGCCAGCTCGCGACCTGGGGGTGCCGGCGCAGCAGGGCCCGGCGTTCCCGCTCGGTCATGCCACCCCACACCCCGAACTCGATCCGGTTGTCGAGCGCGTCGGCCAGGCACTCGTACCGAACTGGGCAGCTCCGGCAGATCCGCTTCGCCACGTTCTGCTCAGCGCCCTGCACGAACAGCGCGTCCGGGTCCCCGTTCTGACACGCCGCCAGCGACGGCCAGTCAGTGATCATGCCCATGTGTACACGTCCCCCCTTGCAGTACCTACCGACGTCGCGCGACCAGCCGTCGAATACTTCTGCCGTCCGCCCGACCCCCCGGGCGGCCCGGACGACGCGTGGCTCGGTCACCGCCACCATCATGCTCTGTAGTCGACTGATTACGCAACGTTGTCGGCAAAATCCACTATTACGGACACTCCCGGCTTCCCGGGCCTTCGGCCCCCGTCTACCCGGCCGGGGTACGTGAAAACTCCGCGCCGCTCCTCCGATCGGTGAAGACTCGTCGCCCGATCCACGCAACCTCGCACCAGGGTTCGTGCGTTTAGCACAACGAGGTCGGCGCGCGCAGGAAATGGGAGAAAGACGCCCCAGCGCCCCTCATTCCCTACTCGCGTACTCTGTCGAGGTGACCTGGATGCGGAAACGTGACCACAATGTGCTGACCAACGCCGCATCGCTACTCATCTGTGGCCTGCTGGCCGGCGTGGTGGTCGCGGCGGCGGCCTTCCCCGCGGTAGCGATGTCCGGGCTGGCCGCCAAGGCCGGCGCGGAGACCTTCGGAGCGCTGCCCAAGGAACTGATGGTGGGCCTCCCGCCCCAGATCAGCCACCTGCTCGCCTCCGACGCCAAGACACCGCTGGCGATCATGTACGACGAGAACCGGCGCAACGCGAAGCTCGCCGACATCTCGCCGTACATGCAGAAGGCGATCATCGCCGCCGAGGACCACGACTTCTACAAGCACAACGGCGTCGACCTCAACGGCATCGCCCGCGCGTTCGTCAACAACCAGTCCGGCGCCAACTCCCAGCAGGGGGCGTCGACCCTGACGATGCAGTACGTCCGGCTGGCCATCGCGTACTCGGCCACCCACCCGGCCGACGTGGTCGCCGCGACCGAGGACACCAGCGCCCGCAAGCTCAAGGAGATGCGGCTGGCCCTCCAGGTCGACAAGGAGCTCTCCAAGGACGAGATCCTGGAGCGCTACCTCAACATCGCGGCCTTCGGCAACGGCGCGTACGGCGTCTACGCCGCCAGCCAGGTCTACTTCGGCAAGCCGCCGAGCAAGCTCAGGATCGACGAGGCGGCCATGCTGGCCGGCATGGTGAAGGCCCCGACCACCAACGACCCGACCACCAAGGCCGGATACCCGCTGGCCCTCGCCCGGCGTGACTACATCATCGGGAACATGGTCGACATCGGCGCCATCACCAAGGAGGAGGGCGAGGCCGCCAAGGCCACCAAGATGGTGGTCAAGGACAAGAAGACCCCGAACGGCTGCGTCGCCACCAACAAGAAGGAGTGGGGCTTCTTCTGCGACTACTTCTACCGCTGGTGGCTGCAGCAGGAGACGTTCGGCTCGACCTCGTACGACCGGGAGCGGCGACTCAAGAGCGGCGGCTACACCATCATCACCACGCTCGACGTGCAGGCGCAGAACGGTGCCGACAAGGCGGTCCGCAAGGGCCTCGGGGTCAACAGCAAGGCGGCCCGGATGGTCTCGGCGATCGAGCCCGGCACCGGTCGCGTCCGCGCCCTCGCGGTGAACCGCAACTTCAAGATCGACGATCCGAAGAAGCCGCAGAACAAGATCAACAGTGACCCGGCGAAGGCCAAGAAGAAGATCCGGGGCAACTACCCCAACACGGTGATCCCACTGCTCACCGGCGGCGGCGACATCAAGGGGTATCAGGCCGGCTCGACGTTCAAGATCTTCACGATCGTCGCCGCCCTGGAAAAGGGCATCCCGCTCAGCTACACGATCAACTCGCCGAAGCAGTTCAAGTCGGAATACATCATCAACAGCAGCAGCAACGCGGCCTGCCCGGGCACGCACTTCTACTGCCCCACCAACTCCGTGGAGTCGATGGCCGGCGTGCACAACATGTGGAGCGCGTTCGGCAGCTCGGTGAACACCTTCTTCGTCCCGCTCCAGCAACAGGTCGGCTCGGAGAACGTGATCAAGGCGGCGCAGAAGCTGGGCATCCAGTTCCGCTCGGCCGAGGACGCCAAGTTCGCCAACAACAAGGAGGCCGCGCACCAGTGGGGCGCGTTCACCCTGGGCGTCTCGGCCACCACGCCGCTGGACCTGGCCAACGCGTACGCGACCCTGGCGGCCGACGGCAACTACTGCGAGCCGATCCCGGTGCAGGAGATCAAGGGCCCGGACGGTAAGAAGCTGGACATCGCCAACCCGCGCTGCGAGCAGCGGATCAGCACCGAGGTCGCCCGGGCCGCCGTGGACGCGGCCCGCTGCCCGGTCGGCGACCGCTCGTCGACCTCCAAGTGCGTCGGCGCGACCGCCCGCAACGTGCGCGGCATCGTCGGCAAGCCGGTCGCCGGCAAGTCCGGCACCACCGACTCGGAGAAGACCTCCTCCCTGGTCGCGATGACCAAGCAGTACGCGGTCGCCGGCATCCAGGCCGACCCGGACTGGCCGCAGACCAACCAGAAGATGGGTCACGACGTCTCGAATGGCATCAACCCCCCGGTGTACGAGACGCTGCGCGACGCCATGAAGGGCAAGAAGGGCATCGAGTTCACCCCGCCCAGCGGCAAGATCATGGAGGGTGACCAGCGCTCGATCCCCGACGTGAAGTGTCAGGACCTCGAGACCGCCAAGAACCGGCTCAAGGGCGCCGGCTTCGACGTGGTGGTCTCCTCCAGCCGGGTGGCGTCGAGCTGCGCGGCCGGCAAGGCCGCCGGCACCAGCCCGAACGGCCGCACCATCAAGGGCGGAGTGGTGACCATCGAGGTCAGCAGCGGCAGCAACAGACCGGTCACCCCGCCGAACAACGACGGCACCGGCAACGCTCCAGGCACCCCACCGGGCCAGGGCGGCCGCCCGGGTCGCCCCGGCTGACCCACCCCCTCGGCCACAAGGTGACGGGCGGGCATCCCTTCGGGGGTGCCCGCCCGTTCCGTCACTGACCATGGATTTGGGTCACCGCAACCGGGACACCACACCGCGGAGGCGCAACCACGACAGTCCCGGCCAGTGCGGCCCGGACGGGCTCAGCTGTCCCGTAGCGCGTCCTGGACAGCAGGGTCTGCGGGCGAGCGGACCGCCGGCGGCCTACGCCGCGCAGCGTCCCACGCCGCCTTCCCGCTGGCGAAGTAGTCGCGGACCGCCTTCTCCGCGAGCAGAGTGGCAGCGCAGCCGGCACAGCGGGCGGCCACCCCGTCGACGTCGAGGCCGAGGCGCCGGCACAGCGTCACCGCCCGCGACAGGTGGTAGGACTGCGTCACGATCAGCGCCCGGGTGACCCCGTACACCTCACGCGCCCGGGCGCAGCTGTCGTAGGTGTCCAGACCGGACGGGTCGGCCACGACGCGCCGCGGGTCGACCCCGAGCCCGGTCAGGTACGACGCCATCACCGCCGGCTCGTCGCCGGACGCGCCGCCGCCGTCCCCGGACACGAGGATCACCCGGGCCCGCCCGGCGCGCACGAGCGCGGCGGCGGTCTCCAGGCGGCCGGCGAGCCGTTCCGCCGGTCTGCGTCGGTCCGCCGCCACCTCGGTCCCCAGGACGATGACGACGTCCGCCGCCGGCGCATCGGACTCGGCGTACACGTGACCGTGCGCGGCAATCTTCGTCCACAGCCAGGGGGCGCTGACGAGAAGCAGTACGGCGACGCCCGCAGCGGCCAGGCGCGTCAGGCGTCGTCGTCCCCCGAGCAGACGACGCGCCCGGCCGATCCGCTCGGCCGGGGGTGCCACGTCAGAGGCCGAGCTGGCGGCGTACCTCGGCGGCCACCCGGCCCCCCTCGGCCCGACCCGCCACCGCGGCTTGGGCCGCCTTCATGGCCGGGCCCATCTGGGCCTTGCCGCTGAACCCGCCGGCGGTTAGCGCCCCCGCGACCAGCTCGGCCAACTCCTCGTCGGAGAGCTGCTTCGGCAGGTAGCGCTCCAGCACGTCGCCCTCGGCGGTCTCCTTCGCGGACTGCTCGGCGCGGCCCGCGTCGCCGAAGGCCGTGGCGGCCTCGCGCCGCTTCTTCGCCTCCTTGGTCAGCACCCCGAGCACCTCGTCGTCGGTGAGCTCGCGCTTGACCTTGCCGGCGACCTCGGCGGTGCCGACGGCGGCCAGCGCCATCCGCAGGGTGGAGGTGGTCAGCTCGTCGCGTGCCTTGAGTGCGGCGCGCATGTCAGCGGTGAGGCGGTCCTTCAACGTGCTCATGAACGGTGAAACTACCCTGGTTGGCATGCGAAAGCGCACACTATTCCGGTTCGCCCTCGGGACCGCCGCCGCCGGAGCGGCAACCCTGGCGTACGCGTCACTCGTCGAGCGCAACATGTTCACCCTGCGTCGGTTCGATGTCCCGGTGCTGCCGGCCGACGCCGAGCCGCTGCGGGTGCTGCACCTGTCGGACCTGCACATGATGCCGGAGCAGCGACGCAAGCAGGACTGGGTGGCGTCGCTCGCGGCGCTGGACCCGGACCTGGTCGTGGTCACCGGGGACAACATGGCCGACCCGGGCGCGGTGCCCGGCGTGCTGCGCGCCCTGCACCCGCTGCTGGACCTGCCCGGCGCGTTCGTCTTCGGCTCGAACGACTACACCGGGCCGGTGTTGAAGAACCCGTTCAGCTACCTCCTTCCCGACCGGGAGTACACCGAGGGCGTCGAACTGCCGTACGAGGAGCTGCGTGACGTCCTCACCGGGGCCGGCTGGGCCGACCTGAACAACGCCCGCACGACGGTCAAGGCGGGCGGCCGGCTGATCGAGCTGGTCGGGGTCGACGACCCGCACGTCGCGCGGGACGACTACCCCGCCGTCGCCGGCCCGGTCTCCGCCTCGGCGGACCTGTCGATCGCCCTGGCCCACTCCCCCGAGCCGGCCGTGCTCGACCGGATGGCCGAGGACGGCTTCGGCCTGCTGCTCGCCGGCCACACCCACGGCGGCCAGGTCTGCGTGCCCGGCTACGGGGCACTGGTGACCAACTGCGGGCTGCCCCGGTCGATGGCGAAGGGCCTGCACCGTTGGCCCGGCTCCGACTCCTGGCTGCACGTCTCCGCCGGCCTGGGCACCCACCCGACCGCGCCGGTCCGGTTCGCCTGCCGCCCGGAGGCGAGCATCCTCACCCTGATCCCGCGCTGACCCACGCCCGGTCAGACACGACTCGGCCCGATTCAGGTCGGCCTGTCCGGGTGTGATCTACGCCGCTTTGGAGCTGCCCCGCGTGCGCTACCGCCGGCCGGTCCGGGCACCGCCCCGGGCTGTCCGGCGGGCGGTCAGGCACGGGTTCGCCTGGGCATCCGCTGTCCTGCGCGGTAGGCCGCCGGGGTCCGGGAGGCTGGTGGGCGCGCCTTTGGAGCTGAGTCGCCTGCGACATCGGCTCCGGTCAGCCCGGAACCCGGCGGGGTGTCCAGCTGCGGACGGGGTACCGAGTTTGACCGCCGGACAGGGTGGGCTACTATTTGTCCGCACGCCTCGGGGTGTGGCGCAGCTTGGTAGCGCGCTTCGTTCGGGACGAAGAGGTCGTCGGTTCGAATCCGGCCACCCCGACAGAGGTCAGAGGGCACATCCGATCGATGGATGTGCCCTCTAGTGTTTCCGTACAGCAGTTGAGTACAGCAGCGGCTATCGCAGGCTCTCGCCCAGCCTCTTGAGCGCGTCCCGGGTGGCGTCCGAGGACGCCTGGGAGTAGATCTCCATCGTCACCGAGACCTCGGCGTGCCGGAGCACCTGCATGATGACGCGCGGGTGCACGTCCAGATCGACGAGGAGCGTGGCGCAGGTACGCCGGGCGTCGTGCACGGTGATCTTGCGGACTCCGGCTCGGGCGCAGCGGGCGTCCCAGGAGCGGTTGAAGTTGCGCGGTTCCACGGGGGTTCCGTAGCGGGTGGTGAACAGCAGCCGCGAGCCCTGCCAGGCGATGCCCGCCTGATCGCGGTCGTTCTTCCTCGCGCTCTGGCGGAGGTCGAGGGCCGCCGCGCAGATGTCCGGCAATGGGAGCGTGGCGTCCGAGGTCTGCGTCTTGGTCTCACGGTGCAATAGCTGGCCGCCGACCCGCTGCAACTGCCAGCCGATCGACAGCTCCCCCGCCGCCAGGTCGACGGCGTCCTCGGTGAGGCCGAGCACCTCGCCCTTGCGCAGGCCGAGCACCAGGATCAGCACGTACGCGGCGTACAACGGATCGCGGTCGGCCCGCGCGGACTCCAGGAAGCGACGCGCCTCGTCGCTGGTCCACGCCCTGCCCTTGCGGCGGCGGACCGGTGGGAGCTTGACCAGGGCGGCGGCGTTGCGGGTGACCAGTTCCTCGGTCGCGGCGTGGTTGAGCGCCGAACGCAGCACGCCCCGGATGTCCTTGACGGTGCGGGACGACGGAGTGTCACCGCAGCACCGGCCGAGCGCGCAGCACCGCCATCTGGCCTCCGGGCGGCGGGCGTCCTTGCCCTGTGCGCAGCACTGGCAGGCGCGGGCCACCTCGTTGATCCACGTCTGCACGTCGCGCACCTGAAGCCGGTCGAGCCGCTTTCCGCCGAGGCCGGGGATCACGTACAGCCGAAGAATCGTCTCGTACGTGGCGCAGGTCAGCGGCGCGAGGTTGGGGCGCACGACCTCGCGGTGCCAGTACGTCAGGTAGTCGCCGAGGGTGGGAACGCGGGTGGCGACCGGACCGGCCTTGGCCTGCTGGTGCAGTTTGATCCACTTGTCGTGGACGGCTTCGCGGGTCTGGCCGTAGACGTACTTGCGGGTGCGCTTGCCGTCGGGTTTGGTGACCCAGACGTACGCGGCGTAGCCATTGCGGTATGGGAAGATCGAGCCTTCGCCGTTGGCTCGTGCGCGTCCGGGCATCAGGCGGCCTCCTGCCGTTCGACCTGGTCACGGACGTACTCGTCGACCCATTCGGGGAGGACGCGGCGGTACTTGCCGTCCTTGACGGAGCGCAGCTCACCGGTGGCTATCTTCATCTTGACCTTGGACAGGCCGAAGCCGAGCAGGACGGCGACCTCGGCGGGCGAGTACCAGCGCGGGGTGAGGCCTCTGCTCATGCAGCGGCCCCGGTCAGCCAGGCTTCGTGGGCGAGTTCTTCGCGGCCGATGCGTTGGCGTTCGCGGTGTTGGGCGGCGGCGGTGTTGGCGAGAAGGGCGTCCCCGTTGGTGAGCCAGCCGGAGCCGACGAAGGCCAGCGTGCCCACAGTGATCGTGTCGGCGGTGTCGTCGTGCTCGGTGCGGCGGTAGACGGCGCGGGTGTCGCGGAGCAGGCCGAAGGTGACCGAGTAGCGACGGGCCTTGGTGAGGAAGTGACCGCCGTAGCCGAGCATGTGCGCCCAACGGCGCAGCCCGGCGTAGACGTTGGGTTTGGTGTCAAGGCCGGCTTGACGCTCGCCGGCCGGGGTAGCGGTGTGGGTGGTGTGGTGGTGGGCGGGGCGGCCGAGCCGCCAGCAGGCGTCGATGAGGCGGGCCAGGTGGTCGCCCTCCGGGTCGGCGTAGGCGTCGATGGTGTCGGGGGTGAGTCGGTTGGAGCAGTGGCCGGTCACCTCGGTCGCCTTGGTGGCGTACTTGGCGAGGTAGGCGGCCACCTTCCCGTCGGTCACGTCCCCGTCGCTGGTGCCGATGCGGTGGACGTCGACCTGCTCGCCCCAGGCGATCGGCCAGCCGTGCGGCTGGTCGGGATGCGGCGGGGTGGTGAGGGTGATCTGTCGGGTGGCGGCGTGGACGGCGGCGTCGAGGTCGTCGGCGGTGATCCCGGCTGGCGGCGGCACCAGGACGTGCCGGTCGTCAGGGTCAACGCCGTCGAGGCGGAGCAGGACGTGAAAGTGCACCGCGCCCCGGCGCTGCATCTCGGCAACCTTGCCGTGCGACACCCGTACCGACGGCACTCGGCGCACCCGGCTGGAGTCGGTGGTGACCTGGACGTGGGGAATGCCGCGTCGGCGGCACAGCGCGGTGAGGTGGCGTTCGATGGCCTGTTTGGTGCGTCGCCACAGCTCGCCCGAGGAGTAGTTCCAGACGACCTGGTGGTCGTGGTCGTAGCAGTCCAGGCACAGCGGCCGACCGAGCTGCGGATCATCGCTGTCGTGGCGGGCAAAGCACGCCGCGGGCTGCCCGTGCTGGCAGGTGCCAGCGGTGCGGCGGGCACGGCAGGGTGCCGGACGGCAGTCGCAGCGCCGCCGGTCGGCACAGGTGTGACGGGGGATGTGCCGGTGGTGGATCGCCCCGAATGACGGGGCGGTGAAGGTGGCGAACACGACCGGGTGCGTGGCAACGGTGGCGGGGATGGTCTTGCCGCCGGTCAGGCCGCAGCGGACGACCTGGAAGGCGTCACCGGCGTAGACCCAGGCGCAGTCGGGGCACTGGGCGGCACGCCGGTTACCGCACGCCTTGTAGAGCGTCCGGTCGGGCAGTTCGTCGGTGTGCCGCTGCTCCAGGACGCGGCCGGTGTCGGTCTCGACGGCAGTGAGGGTGCCGGTCAGGCGGATCGGGCGGGTACAGCCTCCGGCGGCGCGGGTGTGCTCCAGCCAGCCGAAGAAGTCCGGGCTGGTGGCGCGATGTAGGGCTTGGGCGTCACGGCCGGCGGCGACGCCGGGGCGGCGCAGGGTGAGCAGGGTGGACACGGATCTCTCCTCAAGGGGTGACAGGAACAGGCAACGGACTGCCACCGGTCGCGGAGCTGCCTCCGTCGGTGGTGTTCGTGGTGTCTCCTGGCACCGCCTAGAGGGCGGCTGACGCCGGAGGGTGGAAGCGTGGCCATTGCCACACCGCCGCTGAGATGCGTCCTTCTAGGTTGCTGGACCTTGTGATGCCGGAACGGGTGGGGTGCCTGGTCGTCGGCATCCGGCGAGTTGCCGCAGGCAAGCCCACCCGTCGAGGTACGCGAATCCGGACCATCGTGGACGGCAAAAAGGCCGTGCTGGGTCGCTCAGCGGATTCCGGGGGAACCGGCACGGCGGCCGGTGCGATCGAGGACCGGCGGGACGTGGCCCGCATCAGCGGCAGGAAGGCCGCTCAGCACCTCAGTGGTCGAGTCCAGCGATCCGGCATGAAGACCGCGCTGGCGTGCTCGACGATCGCCAGAGTAGCACCGGGTACCGACACGTCAACCCGCCGTGATCCCGGTGCCGACCGATCGACCGACTGCCGGCCAGTGGTGTGGGAGGACTTTCTGTACGTCTATCAAGGCGGCCCTGAACGGGCCGCACGCGCCGCCGCCTGGGCGCGCGTCCGACGCTGCGCTGTCGCTCCACGCCGGCCACGCAACACGCCCGGCGGCTGGCGCGGAGGGCGGGGAGCCCGGTGGGCCGCCGGATGACGACAGGCCGTTTCCGGTGGGGTGGTGGGCCGGCAGCCGGCCGGGCCGCGCGGCGAGCACCGCGCGGCGTAGGGGAGCGCACGCCGGGTCCGTGGGCGGCTGCCGGGTGGGTGGCGGGGTTGCGGCTACTGCGCCTCCGGCGGGGGCGCTCCGGCTCCAGGATGGCCGGGGGTCCGTCGGCGGCTTGCGGTCCGTGGGTGGTTGGGGTGGGGAGCCATCCCGCCCACCGTCGACCCGGGCGAGCCGAGCAGACCACCACCCGACCCGCCAGCGTCCGTACGAGCCGTCAAGGCCGTCTTGACGTGGCGGGCCGGGCGGAGGCCCGCTCCCCAAGAGGGCGGGTCGACGGCAGACGGGACGGCGCAAATCCTTGCGGCGGTTTACACAAATACGCTCACTGTAGTAAGTCCTGCAAATATTATCAGAAGAATGAAGGCCTTTCTCCAGAACGTCGTTTCCTTCCATGACTTTCCCCGGGCGTCCCGTGCCTCGGCAAAGTAAAGCGCACCTTGGACTAGGGGGATCGTGCACACGATTCCTATGCCGATGAAGATTGCGCCGAAGGGGACATCTTTGCTGGCCTCGCCAGCAACATACAATGCCTTCATCTCTAATGCTCCGAGTGCTGGCATGTTTGTCCAAGCGATCACGTACGCCATCTCGAAGAGACTTGCTTTCGAAACAGGCTCGTCTAGCCAGCGTTCCCGACCCCCCCTTTCTGCTCGCTCTTGTTTTGATATCTCCACCAGGCGTGGCCCTAGAGCACGTATTTCCAGCGCAAGTGCTATTGCGAAGACTGGGACGACTTGAGCCAGGAGGGCGGCGAAATCTCTTGTCACCTGCATATTTTCCCACCCAGGCGCAAGCGCGCTGACGGACAAGATCTCGACGCCTGCACGGCCCAGTCGGATCGCGCACGGTACACACGACTTCGACATGTCGAGGCTACGATGGCACCCATGCTGGCGTGCCCGATGCGTGCCCGCTCTCTCAGTTAACAAGGGTCAACGACGGACGATTGGACGGGATTGCACGACACCGAAGGGATAGGCTGACCTCGCTGGACATGCTGCTTCAAGGGTCGGCAGGCCCAATCAAGGTGCCTTTCAAACTGATTCCCAAGCTGAGGCTATGCACCTTCCAAACTGAGGGAGGGTGCTTGCCCGGTCGGCTAGCGCTCCTCAAGGTAGCGGCGAGCAAGTCGTCTGATCATGGCCTCGCCGACGGCGGCGGGCAGGTAGCTGGCCTCTTGATGTGACTCGCTGGCTTCCCACTCGGCGATGTCTGCCGGGTCGTCGCCTCCGATGCCCAATGACACGTCACTGTGCCGGGCGCGGAAGTAGAACCGCTCGCCACTCGGCAGAGTCCCTTCTACCTGCACTGGAGCTGCCTCACACGTCACCTGCGCTTCCCAGCCCTCATTCCGAAGGGTGGCGACGAGCTGGAGCCAGGACCCGGAATGCTGCTGGTGCCACCGCCGTCGAGCAGCTTCATCCATGAGGCCATGGTCCTGGACCTACCTCGGACTCTGCACAAGGGGGTGGCCGAGTGCGTGACTAACTGAGTGACGATCGGTGCGGACGCCAACGGACGAGCACGGACGATGGCGGACCGCGTTTCCAGGTCAAGGGCCAAAGAACAGCAGCTCACGTGGCGGTGCCGGTTGCCTGGGGGTCAAGGAGTCGTGGCGCTGGCCTGCCGTCGGGCGCGCGGTCGTCCGGATGACAGCTCTCTGCCTGTCCTTAGGATCGGACCATGCCTGTGCCGATAGATGAGCTGATTGCTTACAGCGAGGGACGCTTGGACGACAGGGACGTTAGCCGTTTCCTGCGGGCCTACGAGCGCGATTGCGGCAGACTGAGCTGGTTTGGCGAGAAGGCGGAAGCGTTCGACGAGGTCGACCGGGATGGCGCGCGCCAGATCGGGCTTACACACGCTTTTCTTGCGCCGGGACCATGGACGACGCCTGTGGTGGAACGGCGGTTCTTTGCCGAGGTCCGGTGGCTGGTGGCGTGGCTGGAGCAGGTCTCAGGCGAGCTTGGACTGGTGTTTGCGCTTCGCTACAACGACCGTGATCTCGGTTGGATACGCAGAGGCGTTACCGACGACGCCATCAGCGAAGGGCTGATCGCCGCCTGGGAGCGCGACTTGGAGCGCCTGGAACGCGACTCGCCGAGGCGCTGAGCAAGGCCATCGGCTCGTGCGGTCAGGGCTGATCCGAGGATCACGAGCAACCGCCCCACCTCGTGGGGTGGCTGGCGACAGCAACGGTGACAGCAACGAAGCGGGACGAGGCCAGCCGCCGACTGCCGGGCGCGGACAGGGGCCCGAGGTCGCGGATGCGGACGGACCCCGCCAGACGAAGCGCCCAGAACTTACAAGCGAGAGGTCGGTTCGACCGGAGGGCTGGCGGTTGATGGTGACCTGGCGGCGCGCGTGCGGTGTTGGGCTAGCCGCGAAGCGTGACCGCACGTACCGTCCGTTGTGCAGGCTCTACGCCGGAAGTCGTCGACCGCGTGCAGGAGGAGTCATGGCTGACTACATTGGGCTGCGCGTCGCCAGTTGGCGGGACGCCGCCGGGATGACGCAGCAGCAACTGGCCGATCGGGTAGGTGTGACCGCCTCCTACATCTCGATGATCGAGTCGGGACGACGGCCGGTCACCAAGCGTTCGCGGCTTATTGCCTTGGCGAGCGCTCTCGGTGTGAGTGTCACTGATCTGACCGGGCAGCCGCATCTGCCCCGCAGTGAAGATGATCTCGCCATTTACGCCACTGTTCCGGCACTGCGTGGCGCTCTCGACGATGATCCGGAAGCGCCGGGGTATCCGCTGGATCCGTCCGTCTTGCGTGCGTCCGTGGGCCAGGCGATGGCTGCCAGGATGGCCTGTGACTACAAGGCGCTTGCGCGGTTGCTGCCTGGTCTGGTCGGGGCCACTCGGCAGCTCGCCGACTCCGGGCATCCGGACGGGCCGCGCTTGTTCGTCCGGGCTGCCGTGACCACGGTGTTGGCGATCAAGCCGTTTGGCTACATCGACTTGGCGGCGCGGTATGCGGAGCGTGCTGAGTTGGCCGCCACGTTCGCTGGACCGGCGGAGGTTGCTGCCGCAGCCTTCGCTGCGGCGCAGAGTGCCTTGTCATCGGGTACGCATGGCGGTCGGCGGCGGTCGCTGGCAGTGGCTACGAGCGCGGCGGAGCGGCTGGGCGACATGGGGGACGATGAGTCGTTGACCTGGTACGGGATGCTTCATCTGCATTCCGCGATGTCGGCTGCCTCGCTGGGCGCCGGCGACCCGGATGGGCACTTGGCGGAGGCGGAGAGCGCCGCGCGTCGGGCCGGGTCCGACCCGTGGCGAATGGAGTTCACCCCGGCGAACTGCGGGATTTGGCGGGTGGGTGTGGCCGTCGAGAACGGCTCACCTGAGCGCGCACCGGAACAGGCTCGGCGCGTCGACCGGTCGCAGGTCCGTACCCCGAACCGCCGATGCCGCCTGCACCTGGACGCGGGACGCGGCTGGTATGCGGCCGGCGACCAGGACCGGGCGGTCCTGGCGTTCCTGGAGGCGGACAACGCGTCACCCGCTGAGCTGCGGTCCCGGCCGAGCGTGCGGGAAATCGTCGGACAGATGGTCAGGGATGCCCGCCGACGGGGTTCCCCCGAGCTGCGGGACCTCGCAATTCGCATCGGTATCGATCCGTTGGATCCCGAGCCTCACGGAATCTAACTGACAGTTAGCTTGCCGTCACGTCGACCGCTCTACCGTCCGAGCATGGACGCGATTGAGCACCCACCGGCATCAGTGCCGCTGCGGTCGCGTCCCTCGATACGGGACGCGACGGCGGCGGTCCTTCCAAGAGCACCCGCCGTCGCGTCCCTCCCCAGCGGAGGTAGGGATGAGCGACGCTGTTCCGGCCGAGGGCAGAGGCGAGCAGATCCAGCAGGCGGAACGGGAAGCTGCCAAACGTCGGATCCTGGCGCAGGCTGAGGCGGATCGGATACCGGTCGAGGAGACGACCCGGGCGGTGCCGGACCGGCGGTGGCGGCGTGGACAGCAGTGAGCTGTTGCCGGTCGGTCGGCGGGTGGCGTACTGGCGTGGGCGGCGGAAGTTGTCGCAGCAGGTGTTCGCCGACCGGCTCGGCAAGTCGAAGAGTTGGGTCGACAAGGTCGAGCGGGGAGTCCGGTCCCTCGACAAGGTGTCCACCCTCCAGGACATCGCCGCCGTTCTACGCATCGACACCGCCATACTTCTTGGCCGAGACGCGCAACCCGCAGCCTTGACCGAGCGGGCCGAGGGCGTCGAGCGGATCCGGGCGGCGCTGTCGACGTACGAGATCGCGCTCGGTCGGCAAGCAACTCGCCACCCCGTCCTGCCGGCCGACCGGCTGGCCCGGGAGGTGGCCCACGCGTGGGTCACCTACCAGCACGCCCGATACCCGCAGGCGATCGACCTGCTACCGCAACTACTGACCGACGCGCAACGCACCCACGCCGAGGATCCTGCTGCAGGGCGTGTGTCGCTGGTGGAGGCATACCGGGTGGCCACATCACTGCTAGTGAAGCTCGGCGAAGCCGACCTGGCCTGGCTGGCCGTCGACCGGGCCATGGCCACCGCCACCGGCGATCGGGTGCTGGTATCAGCCGCAGCAGTGCAGCTCGGCCAGGTGCTGCGCGCATCGGGCCGGACGCGGGCGGCGAAGTCGGCGACGCTGGCCGCCGCGTACCGGATCGCCCCGCCCGACCCGGACGACGGCACCCCCGCCGAACTGTCGCTGTGCGGGACGCTGCTCGTGCAGGCGGCTCTGGCGGCGGCCCGCCACGGCGATGACCAGGCCACCGCCGACCTGATCGGCGAGGCGGCCGACATGGCAGCCCGGGTAGGCGACGGCCACGATCACCACCGGACCGCGTTCGGGCCGACGGCGGTCGACCTGGCCCGTGCCGCCGCAGCCCTCGAACTGGGCAATGCACACGACGCGGTCGCCTGGCACGAGAAGACCACCAAGCGGGACGCCTGGCGGTGGCTACCGGTCGAACACCGCGCCGCCCACCTGCTCGACGCCGCCCGCGCCTACCTCCAAGCGGACGACCCAGCCAACGCCGGCCGGACGCTGATCGACGCCGACCGCACCGCACCGGCCGAGATACGCCACCGCCCCGCCGGCCGGGAGGTCCTCGCCCAGGTGGCCCGCGACCCACACGCCCCGGCCACGATCATTCAACTCGCCGCCGCCCTCGGGGTGACCTGACTATGACCGCACCATTCTTGTCCCTGGCCCAGATCCGCAACCGGCTGATTTTCACCGCCCGAGCGATCCTCCGCGACCACCGGACCGGACCGGACGGCCGTTGCCCGGTCTGCCGGACACCGAACTGCCCGGTGGCGACCGCCGCCCGCAACCTCCTCGACGCCGCCGAGAAAGTACAGCTGTGGAGTACAGCAACCGAACCGACCACATCCGACCCCAACGACCCTCAGGATGCTGGATGACCTCGGACGACACCCGATCCGACCGCCTCGCCGCCAGTTCGGGACGAAGAGGTCGTCGGTTCGAATCCGGCCACCCCGACAGAGGTCAGAGGGCACATCCGATCGATGGATGTGCCCTCTAGTGTTTCCTGGGTGACCACGTGAGTGACAGGGCAGCGGTGGACGGCTGCGAACACTGCGCTGACGGACCGGCGACATGACGGATCAGTACGCGTACGTGACCGAGATGGTGACGTTGGAGCAGGAGTTGGCCAGGCTGGTCAGGGCGTTCTTCTCGGCAGTGTCGACGGTGAGCCGCCAGCGGGTCTTGGTGGCCACCCACTCCTTGACGTAGCGGCACCGGGCGGAGCTGTACGACGGCATCCAGGTGGCCGGGTCCTGGTCGCCCTTGGACTGGTTGACGTTGTCGGTCACGGCGATCAGCGGACGGGAGTCCCCCAGGTCGTTGGCGTACGCCTGCCGGCGGCTGGTGGACCAGTTGCGGGCGCCGGAGTCCCAGGCCTCGGCGAGCGGGACCATGTGGTCGATGTCGACGTCGCCGGTCGCCGTCCAGTAGGCGTTGTCGTAGTAGGAGTACCAGCGCCCGCCGGAGAGGGTGCACGTGCCGGTGATCGTCGGCGCGGAGACCGCCTCGGCGAGCAGGACCTCGTTGCGGGTGTTGCAGCGGTCGCCGTCGGCGTCGATCCAGTGGGGGAACAGGTCCCGGCTGTAGCCGGTGCGTACCTCGGTGGCCACGGGCAGGGCCGCGACCGCGGTCCGCAGTGGGGCGGAGTAGCTGGCGGCCCAGGCGGGGTTGGCCAGTCCGACGGTGGCGACGAGAGTGGCGGCGAGGGTGGTCGCGGCCATGCGCGGCGTACGGTTCATGGTGCTCCGTCCTGGTCGGCGGACTATCGTCTGTCATGTATATAGACAGACACGACATTCCCACAACCGGGACTCCCAGGCGAACGCCCCGCGAACCCGCCGTGCGGCGTCGCCCGCCCGGGACCGGTCACCTGGTCAGAGGTCGATCACCCAGTGTCGGGTACGGAAGACCCGGCCCCGGAACGGCGTCTCGCGCTCGCCGAGGAGAACGAACCCCAGCGACCGGCAGATGCCGTTCGAGGGACCGTTGCCGACCTCGGGGAAGGCGTGCACCCGCGACCAGCGCCCGTCCTCGCGGGCCTCGTCAAGCAGCAGCCGGACCGCCCGCTTGGCCACTCCCCGCCCCTGGTGCTCCGGCAGCACCATCCAGCCGATCTCGCCGCCGGGCTCGCCGTCGATGTCGTGCCGGTGGAGGGTCACCGTGCCGGCCACCGTCGACGGGTCGGCCGGGTCGGGCACGATCATCCTGATCAGCCCGACGCCCCGCGCCACCAGGTCGATGTCGTGCCGGAGTTGGCCCGGCACCGACTCCGGCGGCATCGGCCCGCCGAGGTCGGCCATCATCACCGGATCGCAGCGCATCCGGCGGTACGCGTCGACGTCACCGGCGTCGACTCCCCGAAGCAGCATTCGTATCCCCTCGGATCAGGCGGCAGAACGGAATCGCACGGGCCCCGTGCGGCTCAGTCGTGCAGCTCGGTGCGCCGGATCTCGGCGAACGCGGCGGTCAGCCAGCCGTCGAGCGGCCGGTCGGTCCCGGGCAGCAGGTCGGCGAGCAGCAGCGGGGCGTGCCGGGCCAGCGCGGCCGGGTCGGGCGGGGTGGCGTCGTCGTCCGGGTCGTACACCCCGAGGGCGCCGGCCAGCAGCACCAGCACCACGTGCGGGTCGACGTCCGGCCGCCAGCTCGCCGCGCCCCGAACGCAGGCCTCCAGCACCTGCCGGACGTCGTCGCCGTCCAGCCCGTCGGGGTGGGTCTCCTCCAGCAGCAGCCGGACCACCGCGCCCAGCACCAGGCCGGACCGGTCCGCCCCCGCGAGCCGGTCGACCGCCTCGTCGTACGCCTCCCGGTCGCGCGCCCGGGCCGCGGACACGGCCTCGGTGGCCGCCACGGCGATCTCGCGGGCCGGTGCGGGCAGGTGTCGCCAGGTCGTCGTCGTCATCCGGACCAGGATCGCAGACCGACCAGCCGGCGTCGTCGGCCCGGTCGGCGGGAGCCCCGGCCGCCGCCCGCGCCGACGGTTGTGGGCCGCGTCACCACCGGCTCTGCCGAGCGCGTACGCGCCGGAAAACGGCTCGCGGTCTGTCGCACCGTCCGCCCAGAATCGCCGACATGCTGCGTCGCGCCCTGCCCCGTCGCCCGGAAGCCCGGCGGATCCTCGTCGGCACCCTGCTCTCGGCGGTCGGTCGCGGCCTCACCCTGCCGTTCCTGTTCATCTACCTGACCGACGTGCGCGGCCTCTCCGACCCGCGCGCCGGCCTGGTCATCGGCTGGTACGGCGTGGTCACCCTGGCGCTGTCCCCGTTGGGCGGGACGCTGATCGACCGGTTCGGCGCGCGCCGGGTGGTACTGCCGTGCCTGCTGGTCGAGGCGGCGGGCACGGGCTCGCTGGCCCTGATCTCCGGGACCGCGTCGGCGTTCGCGGTGATCACGCTGATCGCGATCGGCAGCTCCGCGATCTGGTCGGGGCAGAACACCATCCTCGCCTCGCTGACCGACCCCGACGAGCGGCAACGGGTGTACGGCCTGAACTTCGCCCTGCTCAACCTCGGCATCGGGGTCGGCGGGCTGATCTCCGGGGCCATCGTGGACGTCACCCGCCCGGTGACCTTCCAACTGGTCTACCTGCTCGACGCGGTGAGCTACCTGATGCCGGCACTGATCCTGATGAGTCTGCCGAGGGTCGGCCACCGGATCGCGGGCACCGGGCCGGGCGGGCGTGCGGCGTCGGCCGGGGGCTACCTGACAGTGCTGCGGGACCGCCCGTTCCGCCGGCTGGTGGTCTTCGGGCTCGTCCTCACCACCTGCGGGTACGCCCAGATCGAGGTCGGCTTCACCGCGTACGCCGTCCGGGTGGCCGAGGTGACCCCGCGGGTGGTGGCCTGGGCCCTGGCCGGCAACACCGTCATGATCGTGCTGTCCCAGCTGCTGATGATCCGCCGGATGGAGGGGCGCAGCCGGACGGGCGCGCTGGCCCTGGTCGGGGCGGTCTTCGCGGGCGCCTGGCTGGTCCTCGGCGCGGCCGGCCTGATCGGGCGCGGCAACGCGTTGGTCGCCGCGCTCGGTGTGGTGGCCTGCGCGACGGTCTTCGGCTTCGGCGAGACGATGCTCTCGCCGGTGATGCCCGCGCTCACCAACGCGCTGGCCACCGACGAGCTGCGCGGCCGGTACAACGCGATGAGCTCGATGATCTTCGGAATCAGCGGGGTGATCGGCCCGGTGACCGCCGGCCCGCTCATCGGCGCGGCGGACGGCCGGATCTGGGTGGCCGTCGTGGTCGGCGGCTGCCTGGCCGCATCGCTGCTCGCGTTGTCCCTGCGCGGACTGCTCACCCCCGCCCAGGACGGCCGCCCACCGGTCTCCGCGCCACCGCGAACCCCGCTACCGGCCGCCTGACCACGCCCACACCCGAATCGTGCTCGTTCACGGATCGCCGCTCGTTCACGGAAACTGGGGCCTTCCAGCGGCCGGAAGCCACAGTTTCCGTGAACGAGCATGACCTTGCGGAGCCGCACGGGCCCCTCAGCGCTCGTGGATATGCCGGACCGAACGGCGCGGCGCCGGGGGCGCGGCACGTCGGGCCTGGAGGACGGCTTCCACGAGGTGCCACCGGAGCGGCTCGCCCCCGAGCTGCGCCGCGGCCTGCTCGGCTGAGACGACGGTGCGGCGGTCGGCTCCCCCCTCACGAGAGCCGACCGCCGCACCGACCGGACGGGTCCGGCCCCCGCGGTCAGCAGTTGGTGTAGCTGCCGCTGCTCCCCCACGAGCAGGAGTCGATCAGGGTGCCGGCGGAGTTGCGTACGTACGCGGTGTCCCCGGTGTTGTTCCAGATGTACGCGCCCGACCCCCAGTAGCGGTCGGCCGAGGTGTTTGTGCCCTTGCCGGTGTGGATGTAAACGCTGGCGCCGGCGGCGAGCCGGAAGTCGCTGGTGAACTTGTAGACGTGGCTCGACTTGTCGCGCAGGGTCCAGGACTTCAGGTTGACGGTCGAGGACAGGCGGTTGGTCAGCTTCACGTACTCGGCGTTGAGGCTGCTGTTCGACCGGTTGTCGGTGCCCGGCGAGTTGTAGTACGCCTTCGTGATCTCCAGGGCCGGGGTGGCGGCCTGCGCGGGCGCGGCCACGGCGAGCGAACCGCCGACGGCGACGGCCATGGCGATACCGGTCAACCTCTTCTTCAACACGATCCCCCACCTGTTGACGGCCGGCCTCTGACGGTGCCGGCGTGGAACGTGCACGAGGCTACCGACTCGTCCGGCCACTATGGACCGTGCGGCGCCCCGCGCCGCCAACTACCGGCCGCGGGTCGACCGATCGCGGCCGAACGGCGTCCCCGGCCGGCGCGAACGGCACACGGGCCCGACGCGAACGGCGCCGCACCTCACCCGTCGAGCGCCCCGGCGACCAACGACTCGACGGCGGGAAGCTCCCACCGGCCGGCCACCCCGGGCCGGTCCGCCAGGTAGCCGGCGATCCGCGGCGCGTCCCAGCCGTGCGCCTCGCGTAGGCCCCCGGCGAGCATCGCGAGGTACACCGGCGCGGGCGCGTTCCACTCGACGTCCGCCGCCCGCCCCGGTGCCGTGAAGGTCAGCATCGGCACGCCGTCCCGGACGCCGGTGCGGACCAGCGTCTCGTACCGGCCGGGGCCGAGGGTCGCCCGCCCCCGCGCGACGGCGACCTCGATCAGATCGAGGTCGGCACCGGGTTCCCGGTACATCTCCTGCGCGGCGAGGTCGGCGAACTGCTCCCTGGTGAGCAGCCACGCCCGGGCTGCGGCCACCCCGGGCAGCTCCGGGTCGTAGAAGGCCATCCCGCCGGTCCAGGCCCGGGACTCCCCGGCGAAGTAGATCCCGCCGGGCACCAGCACCGCCGCCGACCGGCGCGGCGGCCGGCAGTCCCGGCAGCCGGGGTACGTCCGCAGCCCGCCCGGGGGACGGCCCCCGCCCAGGTACCAGTTCAGCCGGTCGGCGTGCATGTTGGACCCGTATGCGACGTACCAGAGCAGCCCGTCCACGGCCGTCAGCACGCCCCGGTCGGGTGGGTGTCGCTTAGCTGGGCGATGAGCATCGAGTCCTCCACGTCGACCGGGGGGTCCAGGCTAATGCCGGCCGCCCGGATCCACAGGCTCCGTCCACACCCTGTGGATAGCACATGTGTACGACGAAATTGATCTTGGAAGAACGTCCCTGAGCTGCGGTGAGTACGCTTGATCGGAAAGCCGCCCCTCCCCTGTCTGGAACCACGTGCGCGTAGATCACCACCGGCTCGTCCGGGACGTCACGGTCCGCCTGCCGATGGCGTCGACCGCCGTCGAGGCGTGCCGGTGGACCGTCACCGCGCTCGCCCGGTACGCGCCGGCCACCATCTCCGTCCTGCTCCCCGTGCCGGACCGGCTCCGCTGCGTCGCGGCAACCGGCGCCTGGCAGGTCTTCTCGACCGTCCCGCCGGAGGCCGGCATCGTCGGCCGGGTGTACGCCTCCGGCATCGGTGCCACCGTCCCCGACGTCGCCACCGCCCCCGACTCCCTCCCGGCCCGCCCCGACGTGACCGCCGAGATCTGCGTGCCGATACTCGACCCGGCGGGCCGCCCGGTCGGAGTGCTCGACCTCCAGTGGAGCGGGCCGGTCGAGCTGGCCCTGTGGCGGCAGACCGCCGAGCGCGTCGCCGGCCGGCTCGGCGCCCGGATCACGGCGCTGGGCGGCCCGCCTGCGGAGAGCCGGAGCGAAAAGCTGCTGCGGCACGCCGCCGCGTTGACCACAGCCCCCACCGAGTGGGACCTGATGACCGCGGCGATCCGCGCGGCCCGGGAGGTCTCCACCCTCTCCGCGGCGGTGCTGCTGCTGGCCGGCGGGACCGGCCCCCGGCTGGACGTCCCCACGGGCGCGACCGGCGAGCTGGAGTCCCGCGTCCGGGCCGAGCTGACCGAGGCGGGCGCCCCGGCGCTGCACGGGATGATCGCCCGGGCCCACCGGCACGGCTCCGGTTACACGCTCGGGGAGACGGGGCATCCGCCCCCGGCGGAGTACCGCCCGCTCGCCGACGCCGGAGTGCGCACCCTGGTGGCGGTGCCGGTCGGCCCCCCGGACTCCGGCGGGGTGCTGCTGGTCGCCGACGAGCGGCTGCTGCGGCCCGATTCGACCACCGTCAACCTGATGGAGCTGCTCGCCGGGCAGGCGTGGACCTGCCTGGACCGGCTGCGCACGCTGGCCCGGCTGCGCGAGCAGGCCAGCTCCGACCCGCTCACGGGGCTGCGGCACACCGGGCCGTTCGGGCAGCGGATCGCTCGTGCCACGCCGGGGCGTACGGCCCTGCTGGCCATCGACGTGGACGGTTTCAAGGCGGTCAACGACACGTACGGTCACCAGGCCGGCGACCGGCTGCTGGTCGAGCTGGCCCGGGCGCTGGAGGCGGCGCTGCGCCAGGGCGACGAGTTGTACCGGATCGGCGGGGACGAGTTCGTCGCGGTGATCGAGGTGAGCCGCCCCGAGGAGGCGGTCCGGATCGCCGAGCGGCTGGCCGAGGCCGCCCGGGGCACCGGTCGCACGATCAGCGTCGGCGTCGCCCTGGCCCATCCCGGCGAGTCGCCCGAGCAGACCCTCCGCCGCGCCGACCAGGCCCTCTACGCGGTCAAGCGCCAGGGCCGCGACGCCGTCCACCTGGCCACCTCCTAACCCACCCCGTCCCGGGGCGGGGGCGGGAGGGGTTCAGGGGTGGGGGGTCAGTTCCTTGGCCAGGAGTTCGGCGATCTGGGCTGTGTTCAGGGCGGCGCCCTTGCGGAGGTTGTCGCCGGTGACGAAGAGGTCGAGGGCGCGCGGGTCGTCGACGGCGCGGCGGATACGGCCGACCCAGGACGGGTCGGTGCCGACGGCGTCGATCGGCATCGGGAACTCCCCGGTGGCCGGGTCGTCGACCAGGATCACGCTGGGGGCGTTGCGTAGCGCCTCGCGGGCGCCCTCGGCGTCCACCTCGGTGGCGAAGACGGCGTGCACGGCCACCGAGTGCCCGGTCACCACCGGCACCCGGACGCAGGTCGCGGAGACCTTCAGGTCGGGCAGCCCGAGGATCTTGCGCGACTCGTTGCGCATCTTCAGTTCCTCGGACGACCAGCCGTCGTCGGCGAGCGAGCCGGCCCAGGGCACCACGTTGAGCGCCACCGGAGCCGGGAACGGCCCCAGCTCGTCGCCGACGGCCTGCCGCACGTCACCCGGCCGGGAGCCGAGCGCCCGGTCCCCGGCGATCTTGCCGAGCTGTAGGTGCAGGGCATCCACCCCCGCCCGCCCCGCCCCGGAGACCGCCTGGTACGAGGCGAGCACCAGCTCGCGCAGGCCGTACTCGCGGTGCAGCGGGGCGATCGCGACGATCATGGCAAGGGTGGTGCAGTTGGCGTTGGCGATGATCCCCTTCGGCCGGTTACGCACCTGCTCGGGGTTGATCTCGGGAACCACCAGCGGGACGTCCCGGTCCATCCGGAACGCCCCGGAGTTGTCCACCGCCACCGCGCCACGGCTGACCGCGACCGGCGCCCACCGCGCGGAGACGTCGTCCGGCACGTCGAACATCGCCACGTCGACGCCGTCGAACGCCTCCGGGGTGAGCGCGCCGACGGTCAACTCCTCGCCCCGGCAGCGCACCTGCCGCCCCACCGACCGCTCGGAGGCGAGCAGCCGGATCTCGCCCCAGACGTTGCGCCGGGACGACAGCAGCTCGCACATCACGGTTCCGACGGCACCTGTCGCCCCGACCACGGCAAGGGTGGGCAGCGCCGGCATCGCCGCTACCGCCCGGTCCCCGCGTACACGACGGCCTCGGAGTCGCCGCCCAGCTCGAAGGCGTCGTGGATGGCCCGGACCGCCTTGTCGAGGTCGGTGTCCCGACAGACCACGGAGACCCGGATCTCGGAGGTGGAGATCATCTCGATGTTGACCCCGGCGGTGCCGAGGGCGGCGAAGAAGCCGGCCGCCACGCCCGGGTGCGACCGCATCCCCGCGCCGATCAGCGAGACCTTGCCGACGTGGTCGTCGTAGAGCAGGCCCTTGAACTTGACCGGCTCCTGGATCTTGCTGAGCGCGGCCATGGCGGTCGGGCCGTCGGTCTTCGGCAGGGTGAACGAGATGTCCGTGCGGCCGGTGCCCTCGGTGGAGACGTTCTGCACGATCATGTCGATGTTGATCTCGGCCCCGGCGACGGTGTCGAAGATCCGCGCGGCGGCGCCCGGCTCGTCCGGGACCCCGACGATGGTGATCTTCGCCTCGCTGCGGTCGTGGGCGACCCCGGTGATCAGTGCCTGTTCCACGGGAAGGTCCTCCATCGATCCGGTGACCATGGTGCCGGTGTTGGTCGAGTATGACGAACGGACATGGATCGGCAACCCCGCGCGCCGGGCGTACTCGACGCTGCGCAGGTGCAGCACCTTGGCGCCGCAGGCGGCCAGCTCCAACATCTCCTCGTAGGTGATGTCCCGGATGTGCCGGGCGTTGGGCACGATCCGCGGGTCGGCGGTGAACACGCCGTCGACGTCGGTGTAGATCTCGCACACGTCGGCGTGCAGCGCGGCGGCCAGGGCCACCGCCGTGGTGTCCGAGCCGCCCCGGCCCAGCGTGGTGACGTCCTTGGTGTCCTGCGAGACGCCCTGGAAGCCGGCCACGATGACGACCGCGCCCTCGTCGAGCGCGCCCTTGAGCCGCCCCGGGGTGACGTCGATGATCCGCGCCCGGCCGTGCACCGAGGTGGTGATCACACCGGCCTGCGAGCCGGTGAACGAGCGGGCCTCGTACCCCAGGTTGTGGATGGCCATGGCGAGCAGCGCCATGGAGATCCGCTCCCCGGCGGTGAGCAGCATGTCCAGCTCACGGCCCGGCGGCAGCGGGCTGACCTGGTTGGCCAGGTCGAGCAGTTCGTCGGTGGTGTCACCCATCGCGGAGACGACCACGACCACGTCGTCGCCGGCCTTGCGGGCGGCGACGATCCGCTCGGCCACCCGCTTGATCCGCTCGGCGTTCCCGACGGAGGACCCGCCGTATTTCTGCACCACGAGTGCCACGACGGCGCACTCCCTCCCAGCAGTCCCTGAGCGTGCCGACGCCGCCGGGAAACCGGTCGGCGGCGCATGTCAAACCACATCAGGGTATCCGGCGCCCCACGCGGCCGGGACGGGTGATCCCACCATCCGGCCGGCGCGGGCCGGCCCGGCCGCCGTCCCACCAGGTCGGCAGGGGGTACGCGACACGCCGGCCGACCGACGTCGCACGGGCCCCCGGGCGGGGGCGGCACACCGCAGAATGACCCGGTGCATGCCCACCTCCGCGTGGCCCGGCGCCTGTTCGGCGCCCTCACGCTCACCCTGCCGGCCCTGCTCGCCGCCTGCGTCGGCGAGCCGCCCGCCGCGACGACCTCGCCGCCGTCGAGCGACCCCGCGCCCGCCGCGATCGACTCCGCCCGGGAGGAGCTGGCCGCCCTGGCCGCGGCGGCCCAGGACCGGCACTTCGTCGCCCGGTACACCCTCACCGGCGACGGCCCCGACCGCACGATCACGGTGACCAGCGCGAACGACGACACCTGGCGGGTCGACGTCCCGGGTGGGGCGCTGGGCGGAACTGCGGACGTCTCGTTCGCCGGCACCGCCGACGGGCTCTTCCAGTGCGGCCTGCCGTCGGCCGGCCGCCCCGAGCCGGCGAGCTGCGTACGCCTCGGCGACCCGGACGACGCCGTCCCGAGCCGGCTGGATCCCCGGGTGCAGCACCCGTTCACCGACTGGCTGGAGGTGCTCACCGACCGGCTGGCCCCGCTGGCGGTCTCCCCGGCCCGGCCGCCGGCGGGGGCGACCGGGGCCTGCTACTCGGTCGACTCGACCTCGGCCTCGCTGAACGCCCCGCTGGATGTCGGGATCTACTGCTATGCCCCGGACGGCACGCCGACCGCCGTGCGGACCGTGACCGGAACCCTCGTCCTGGCCGGTCCGGCGGCGCCGGCCCCAGCGACCGTGCAGCTCGCCGGGCCGGTGGCCGACGGCGAGCCGCTCGGCGTCGCGGCGCCGAACGTGGAGGAGCCGACGCCCCTGTCCACGGGAACGCCCTGACCTCGCGTCCCGTTACGGGTGGTTCTGGCCACATTTTCCCACCCCTAACCTTCGGGCAAAATGCCCGATACGGGACGCTTGCCCCATGGCCGACCTCACCCCGCTGCTCGCCTTCCGCTGGAGCCCCCGGGCATTCGACCCGACCGCCGCGCTGCCCTCCGCCGAGGCGGACTCGCTGCTGGAGGCGGCCCGCTGGGCACCCTCCGCCGGCAACCGCCAGCCGTGGCGGTTCGCCCTCGGGCACCGCGACGACGAGACGTACAAGCGGATTCTGGCCAACCTGCCGGCGGCCGAGCAGCGGTGGGCCCGGCACGCCGCCGCCCTGCTGCTCGGCGCCCACCTGACGGCCGACCCGGCCGTCACCGCGGCACCGGGCCGTCCGCCCCGGGCCGTCGACGCCGACGACGCGGGAGCGGCCGGCGCGGGGGGCCCCGCCGCCGGACCGGACCGGTCGGCCGGGGTGGGCGACGGTCGCGGGTCGGCGGTGTCCGGTCCCGCCGGCCGAGCCGCGTACGACCTGGGGCAGGCGGTGGCGCACCTCACCGTGCAGGCCACCGCGCTCGGGCTGTACGTGCGCCAGCTGGCCGCCTTCGACGCCGCCGGGCTCGCCGCCGACCTGGATCTGCCAGCCGGGATCCGTCCCCTGGTGGTGGCGGCGGTCGGCCGGCTCGGCGACCCCTTCAGCCTGCCCGAGGAGCTGCAGCGGCAGGAGACCGGCCTGCGCCGCCGCCGTCCGCTGGCCGAGCTGCTGTTGCGCTGACCCGGTCGGCGCGGGCCGGGTCGGCGGGCCGGGACTGAGCCGGCGCTCACCCGTCCGGCACGGACCGGCCGGCGGCTGCGACGTCGATCTCAAACTCCGGACCGACCTTTCCACCCCTCACCTCATCACGTAGGGTCACTCTGTCATGTGGCAGGCGCACCTTCTCCTTGGTCGCCGCGACGAGGCCTGACCGGCCGGCACCTCGTCGCGGAGTCGAACCGCGCCGTCCAGCACATTCGCGCTTTCTCATCGGCGCCTCGCGCCGACCCGGCATCGTCGCCGACCTTCCGATTGCTGACGCCACATGTTCAGGGGAGCACTCCGTCATGGCTCAACCCACCGGCACCACCGACGCTGACACCGATCCGATCGCCCAGCAGCGTCCCAGCCGGATGCCGTACCACCGGTACCAGCCGTACCACCAGCAGTTCCGGATCGACCTGCCGGACCGCGCCTGGCCGACCCGGCACGTCGAGGCCGCGCCCCGCTGGTGCGCCGTCGACCTGCGTGACGGCAACCAGGCGCTGATCGACCCGATGTCCCCGGAGCGCAAGCGCCGGATGTTCCAGCTCCTGGTGCAGATGGGCTACAAGGAGATCGAGGTCGGCTTCCCGTCGGCCAGCCAGACCGACTTCGACTTCGTACGGCAGCTCATCGAGCAGGACCTGATCCCCGACGACGTGACCATCCAGGTACTCACCCAGTGCCGGGAGCACCTGATCGAGCGGACCTTCGAGTCGCTGCGCGGCGCGAAGCGGGCGATCGTGCACTTCTACAACTCGACCTCCACCCTCCAGCGTCGGGTGGTCTTCGGGCTGGACCGGGACGGCATCACCGACATCGCCACCACCGGCGCGCGGCTCTGCCAGAAGTACGCGGAGATCCACACCCCGGACACGGACATCTACTACGAGTACTCTCCGGAGTCGTACACGGGCACCGAGCTGGAGTACGCGCTGGAGGTCTGCTCGGCGGTGATCGACGCGATCGACCCGACGCCGGACCGGAAGCTGATCATCAACCTGCCGGCGACCGTCGAGATGGCCACCCCGAACGCGTACGCCGACTCGATCGAGTGGATGCACCGCCGCCTGCCCCGGCGGGACAGCCTGGTGCTGAGCCTGCACCCGCACAACGACCGGGGCACCGGCGTGGCCGCCGCCGAGCTGGGCCTGCTGGCCGGCGCCGACCGGATCGAGGGCTGCCTGTTCGGCAACGGCGAGCGCACCGGCAACGTCGACCTGGTGACGCTGGGTCTCAACCTGTTCTCCCAGGGCATCGACCCGATGATCGACTTCTCCAACATCGACGAGGTCAAGCGGGCCGTGGAGTACTGCAACCAACTCCCGGTGCACGAGCGCCACCCGTACGCGGGCGACCTGGTCTACACCGCGTTCTCCGGCTCCCACCAGGACGCGATCAAGAAGGGCTTCGACGCCCTGCACGCCGACGCGGCGGCGGCCGGGGTGCCGGTCGACCAGCACACCTGGGCCGTGCCGTACCTCCCGATCGACCCGAAGGACCTGGGCCGCACCTACGAGGCGGTCATCCGGGTCAACTCGCAGTCCGGCAAGGGCGGCATCGCGTACATCATGAAGAGCGAACACCAGCTCGACCTGCCGCGCCGGCTCCAGATCGAGTTCTCCGGCGTGGTCCAGCAGGTCACCGACCACGACGGCGGCGAGGTCGACCCGGGCACCATGTGGGAGATCTTCGCGGGCCACTACCTGCTCGACCACCAGCCCGACCCGGCCGTCACCCTGGCCGGCTACGCCATCGGCACCGCCGACGGCAAGGTCGAGATCGAGGCCCGGGTGGGCGTCGGCGGGCAGATCCGGTCGCTGGCCGCCGTCGGCAACGGCCCGATCGACGCGTACGTCAACGCGCTCGGATCGGTGGGCGTGGCGGTACGGGTGCTCGACTACCACGAGCACGCCCTCTCCTCCGGCGGGGACGCGCAGGCCGCCGCGTACGTCGAGTGCGAGGTCGACGGCCGCACCGTGTGGGGCGTCGGGGTGGACGCGAACATCGTCACCGCCTCCGTGAAGGCGGTCACCAGCGCCGTCAACCGCGCCCGCGCCTGAGTCGCCCGGCGGCGCCCGGCACCCGCCGGGCGCCGCCTACCGCCCGTCGGGCGGGGTCGAGGCTGGCAGCGACGGACACGGCTGCGAGCCGGGTGCCTCGCGGGGCGGGCGGTGGATCAGCAGACCGGCCAGCACCGCCCCGGCCAGCAGCCCGCCCGCGCACCAGAGCAGCGCGCCCCGGAACGCGTCGGTCAGCGCCGCCTTCTGCGCGTACCCGGTGCCGCTCAGGCCGACCAGCAGGGGCAGCGCGGCCACCGCGAGCAGGCCGCCGGCCCGGGACGCCGCGTTGTTGAACCCGCTGGCCACCCCCGCGAACCGGTCCGCCACGGCGGCCAGCACCGAGGCCGTCAGCGGCGCCACCACCAGGGTCAGGCCCAGGCCGAAGAGGGTCACCCCGGGCAGCACATCCGTCCAGTACGACGCGCCCGGCCGCACCCCGCGCAGCAGCAGCAGGCCGATCGCGGCCACCACCGGGCCCACGGTCAGCGGCAGCCGGGGGCCGATCCGGGCCGACAGCGCCCCGGCACGGGACGAGCCGACCAGCAGCAGGACCGTCATGGGTACGGTGGCCAGGCCGGTGAGCAGCGCCGACCAGCCCACCACGTTCTGCAGGTACACGGCGAGGAAGAAGGTGAACCCGCCCAGCGCCGCGTACATCACCACCGTGAAGACGTTCAGCACCGAGAAGAGCCGGCTGCCGAACAGCCCGACGGGCAGCATGGCGGTGTCGCCCCGGTGCCGTTCCACCAGCACGAACGCGACGGCGGCGAGCACCCCGACCAGCGCCGACGCCAACACCGGCAGCGAACCGCCCCGGGCCGGCGCGTCGATCAGGGCGTACGTGACGCCGCCCAGGCCGAGCGCGCCGAGCAGCGCGCCGGCCACGTCGAACCGCCGCCGACCCGCCCCGGTACGCGAGGCGTCCTCGTCGCGGCTCTCCGGCACCCAGCGCAGCGCGGCCAGCACCACCGGCACGGCCAGCGGCAGGTTGATGAAGAAGATCCACCGCCAGGACAGGGCGTCGATCAGCCAGCCCCCGACGAGCGGGCCGAGCGCGGTGGAGACCCCGGCCAGCCCGGACCATGCCCCGATCGCCCGGCCCCGGTCGTCGGGGTGGAAGCTGGACTGGATGACCGACAGCGAGCCCGGGGTGAGCAGCGCACCCCCGACACCCTGGAGGAACCGGGCCGCGACCAGCCAGCCGGTGCCCTGGGCCAGGCCGCACAGCGCCGAGGCGACGGCGAACCAGACCACCCCGATCAGGAACACCCGCCGCCGCCCGAACCGGTCGCCGAGCGCCCCGCCGAGCAGTACGAACGCGGCCAGCATGAGCAGGTACCCGTTGATGGTCCACTGGAGACCGGCCACTGTGGCGCCGAGTTCCGCGCCGAGGCGGGGCAGGGCCACGTTGACCACGGTGCTGTCCAGGAAGACCATGCCGGAGGCGAGGATCGCGGCGAGCAGCGTCCCCCGGCCGGCGGGGGTGCCCATCCGGAGCGCGGGCGTGGGTGCGGATTCGGTCACGGGTACCCATCCTCCTCCGGTCGATTTGCCGGACGCCACGATTCATGGAAACGGTGCCGGGGTACTGTGCGCAATCGCCGGGAGCCCGCAAGCTGGAGAGGTGTCGTCTGTGCGAACCAGATCAGGACGTCGTGTGGCCGGGGCTGCCGTGCTTGCCGCGGCGCTCGCCCTCGTGTCCGCCGGCTGCTCGGCGGTCGACGAGCCCGAGGCACCGCCCAGCGGCGGCGGCGGCAACGTCAGCGAGCAGTTGGGCCAGCTGACCGTCGCCGGTGCCGGCTCGATGAAGGGCTACAGCCGCGACCACTTCCCGCACTGGCGGAACACCGGCAAGAACTGCGACGTGCGGGACAGCGTTCTCAAGCGCGACGGTAAGGACATCCGGCTCTCCGGCTGCAACGTCGTCGCCGGCCACTGGGAGAGCGTGTACGACGGCCGGGTCTTCACCGACCCCTCGGACGTGGACATCGACCACATGGTGCCGCTGGCCAACGCGTGGCGCTCTGGGGCGGACGAGTGGGACGACGCCAAGCGGGGCGACTTCGCGAACGATCTCACAAGACCGCAGCTCTTCGCGGTTTCCGCCTCCTCCAACCGGGCAAAGGGTGACCAGGACCCGTCCCAGTGGAAGCCGGCGAACCGATCGTACTGGTGCAAGTACGCCGAGAACTGGGTGACGGTCAAGCACCACTGGCGGCTGACGGTGACCAGTGCCGAGAAGGCCGCCCTGACCGACATGCTGGGGGGCTGCACATGGGCGAGCAAGCCGTGACCGGGGCCGGGACGAACGAGGGTGCCACCACGGCCGGGATGATCGCGGACGGCGGCCCGGCGGGTCCGGCCGACGTCTCGGGCGCCGGCATGTCCGCCGACGCGGGGGCCACCGACGCCGCGGCGTCCCCGCCCACGGGCGCTCCGGCCGGCGGCGGGGCGCAGAACCGTACCGCCGATGTCGTCCCCGGCCCGGGCGGCGTGATGACCGACGAGGCCGGCGTGGTGACCGGTGAACTGACCCTGCGCACGGAGTACGCCGACGGCCAGGTCGTCCTCCGCGTGCAGTACCGGGAGGCCGACGAGTGGTACGTCGTGACCGGCGGGACGGCCCCGCTGGCCGACCCGGCCGGGCTGGACGCCGTACACACGATCGCGGTCGGCCTGCTCAACCGCCCGGAGGGCTGACCTGGCCGGGGCCCCCGCGACGCGAGCCGCGCCGACAAGGGCCCCTCGCTCACACGTACGAGCCGGGCTCGGTGGGGGCGGAGACGACGGCCGGGGCCGCGCCCTCATCCTCGGGCCGGACGATCTGCACACTCACCTTGTGCGGTCGCAGCTCGCCGCTGGCGATCCGCTCCGCGAAGTGGCAGGCGACCCGGCTGCCGCCGATGTCCCGCAGTGCCGGCCGCTCCTCGGCGCAGCGGGTGGGCTGGGCCCACGGGCAGCGGGTGTGGAACCGGCAGCCCGACGGCGGGTTGGCCGGCGACGGCAGGTCCCCGGCGAGCAGGATCCGCTCCCGCCGGTCCTCCACGTCCGGGTCGGGCACCGGCACGGCCGACATCAGCGCCCGGGTGTACGGGTGCAGCGGCTCGCTGTACAGCCGGTCGCTCGGTGCCTCCTCGACCAGCGCGCCCAGGTACATCACGCCGACCACGTCGGAGATGTGCTTGACCACGGCAAGGTCGTGGGCGATGAACAGGTAGGTCAGGCCGAGGTTGTCCTGAAGCTCGTCGAGCAGGTTCACCACCTGGGCCTGGATGGAGACGTCCAGGGCGGAGACCGGCTCGTCGGCGACGATCAGCTCGGGGCCGAGCACCAGGGCCCGGGCGATGCCGATGCGCTGCCGCTGGCCGCCGGAGAACTCGTGCGGGTACCGGGACAGCGCCCAACGGGGCAGCCCCACCGCGTCGAGGGTCTCGCCGATGATCCGCCGCCGGTCGTCCCGGTCGGTCCCGATGCCGTGGGTCTGCAACCCCTCGACCAGGATCGACTCGACGTTCTGCCGGGGGTCCAGGCTCGACATCGGGTCCTGGAAGATCATCTGCATTCGGCGGCGCATGGTGCGCAGCTTCCCGGCCGGGAGCGTGGTCAGCTCGACGCCGTCGAAGTGGACCTCGCCGGCGGTGGGCGGGGTGAGCTGGAGCAGGGCCCGGCCGAGCGTGGACTTGCCGCAGCCGGACTCGCCGACCAGTCCGTACGTCTTCCCGCGCGGGATGCTCAGGTCGACCCCGTCGACCGCCTTGACGTGGCCGACCACCCGGTCGAGGAGGATTCCCCGCTTGATCGGGAAGTGCACCTTCAGGTCGCGGACCTCGACGAGGATGTCGCTCTCGGTCACGGCTTCTCCTCCTCGCGCGGGGCGGGCACCGGGCCCGCGGTCGCGTCGTCGGCCACCACGGGGGCGGCGGCACCGGCCGCCGGGACGGTGCCCGGGGCGGTCGCGGCCCGGCCGCCGGTGACGCCCGAGGGCACGGTACCCGGGACCGGGGCCGGGTTGAGGCACCGGTAGCTGCGGCCGTCGTGGGCGAGCACCAGCTCCGGCGGCTCCCCCACGCACTCGTCGAGGCGGCGGGTGCAGCGTGGGGCGAAGGCGCAGCCGTCCGACCAGGCCAGCAGGTCCCGGACCGAGCCGGGGATCGGGTTCAGCCGCTCGCCACGCCCGGCGTCCAGGCGCGGCACCGAGCCGAGCAGACCCACCGTGTACGGGTGCCGCGGCTCGCGGAACAACGGCCGTCGGCGGGCCGTCTCCACCACCCGGCCCCCGTACAGCACGTTGATCGTTTCGCACATGCCGGCGACCACCCCCAGGTCGTGGGTGATCATCACGAGCGCGGTGCCGGAGTCCCGGACCAGGTCCTTGAGCAGCTCCAGGATCTGCGCCTGGATGGTGACGTCCAGCGCGGTGGTCGGCTCGTCGGCGATCAGCAGCCGGGGCTGGCAGGCCACCGCCATGGCGATCAGGGCGCGCTGCCGCATGCCGCCGGAGAGCTGGTGCGGGTACTCCTTGAGCCGGCGGCGCGGGTCGGGGATGCCGACCCGGTCGAGCAGGTCGGCGGCCTCCTTCTTGGCCGCCTCCCCCCGCATCCCCCGGTGCCGGGTCAGCACCTCGGTCACCTGCAACCCGATCGGGATCACCGGGTTCAGCGAGGAGAGCGGGTCCTGGAAGATCATCGCGACGTCCCGGCCCCGGATGTCCCGACGGGACCGGTCGTCGAGCTGGAGCAGGTCCGTGCCGTCGAAGACCGCCTTGCCTCCGACCTTCAGGCCGGGCTGCTTGGGCAGCAGGCCCATGATGGCCAACGAGGTGACGCTCTTGCCGCAGCCGGACTCGCCGACCAGGCCGACCACCTCGCCGGCGTCGACCGCGAAGGACACCCCGTCGACGGCGTGCACGGTGCGCTGACCGCGCCGGGCGAACGTGACGGAGAGGTCGTCCACTTCGAGCAGTGCCATGACAGACGGCCTACTTCCGCAGCTTCGGGTCGAGGGCCTCGCGCATCGCCTCGCCGAGCAGGGTGAAACCGAGCGCGGTGACGATGATCGCGAGGGCGGGCAGGACGGCCAGCCGGGGCGCGGCGTCGAGGTAGCGCTGCGCGTCGGCGAGCATGACGCCCCACTCCGGGATGGACGCGTCGTTGTTGCCGAGGCCGAGGAAGGAGAGCGCGGCGGCCTCGATGATCGCGGTGGCCAGGGTCAGCGTCGCCTGGACGATCACCGGGGCGAGCGAGTTCGGCACCACGTGGGTCAGCGCGATCTTCGGCTTCTTCACGCCCAGCGACGTCGCGGCCAGCACGTAGTCGCTGTTGGCCTGGGAGATCATCGAGCCGCGCAGCAGCCGGGCGAAGACCGGCACGGAGACCACGCCGACCGCGATCATCACGGTGGTCAGGCCGGAGCCGAGCAGCGCGGCGATGCTGATCGCGAGCAGCAGGCTCGGCATGGCCAGCAGCATGTCGACGAAGCGCATGATGACGTTGTCGAGGGCCCGGCCCCACTTGCCGCCGAGACCGGCAGCGGCGCCGGCGACGCCGCCGAGCAGCGACCCGACGGCCAGCCCGATCAGGGTGGAGATGATGCCGACCAGCAGGGTCTGCCGGGCACCGACGATCATCCGGCTGAACTCGTCACGGCCGATGTGGTCGACGCCGAACCAGTTCTCCGCCCGGGGGCCCGGGAAGTAGCCGATGTTGTCCCGGATCTCGCCCTTCCAGAGCTGGGCGTCCGCCGGGTGCGGGACCAGGAACGGCCCGACGATGGCGACCAGCAGGAACAGGCCCAGGATCACCGCGCCGACGATGGCGGCCGGGTTGCGCCGCAGCCGGCGGAACGCCTCCTGCCAGAGGCTCACGCCGCGCTCGTCGTCCCGGGCGGCCAACTCGGCGAGCCGGTCGATCTTCTCGCGCTTCTTGCCGCTGATGGCCGTCATCGCACCCTCACCCTCGGGTCGATCACGCTGTATGAGAGGTCCACCAGGAGGTTCACCAGCACGTACACCACCGCGATGATCAGGATGAAGCCCATCAGGACGGGGTAGTCGCGCTGGCCGATCGCCTCGGCGACGAACGCCCCGATGCCGCTGAAGGCGAAGACGGTCTCGGTCAGCACCGCGCCGGAGAGCAGGCCGCCGGTGAGCAGGCCGATCGAGGTGACCACCGGCAGCATGGCGTTGCGCAGCACGTGCCGGCGGCGGACCGTGTTCTCGGTCAGGCCCTTGGCCTCGGCCGTGCGGACGAAGTCCTCGTTGAGCACTTCCAGCACGCTGGCCCGGGTGATCCGGACGATGATCGCCAGGGGGATGCTGGCCAGCGCGAGGCCCGGCAGCACCAGGTGCCAGAGCGCGTCGGCGGCGGCGTCCCACTCCCGGGTCATCAGCCCGTCGAAGACGAAGAAGTTGGTGATCCGGGTCGCCCCGAGGGTCGGATCCTGCCGTCCGCTGGACGGGAACCAGCCGAGGTTCTCCGAGAAGACCGCCTTCAGCACGTACGCCAGGAAGAAGACCGGGATGCAGATGCCGATCAGCGACCCGCCGACCGAGAGGTGGTCGAGCATCCGGCCCCGACGGCGGGCGGCCAGGTAGCCCAGCGGGATGCCGATCCCGATCGCGATCACCATGGCCATCACGGTCAGCTCGACGGTGCCGGGGAACCGCTCGATGAACTCGGTGACGACCGGGCGCTTGGTGGAGGTCGAGGTGCCCAGGTCCAGCTTGATCAGCCGCCGGACGAACCGGCCGTACTGGATCAGGATCGGCTCGTCGAGACCGAAGTTGCGGCGGATGGCGGCGCGCATCTCCGGCGTGCCGCGCTCACCCAGGATGGCGGTCTCGGGGCCGCCCGGCAGCCGGCGCAGCCAGATGAACAGCAGGAGGGAGAGCCCGATCAGCGTCGGTATGAGCTGTAGCAGGCGTCTGACGATGAACCGGAACACGGCGGCCTCGGAAGGGGGTGCGGAGGGGTGCGGGCGGGTGCCGTGGTAACGGCACCCGCCCGCGTTCGTTGCGTCAGATCAGGACTTGAACTCGGCGGTGGCGTACCGCTCGTCGGTGAGCGGGCTCGCCTTGATCCCGGTCACGTCCTTGCCGAACACGATCGCCGGCGGCGAGTGCGAGATCGGCACACCCGGCACGAGCTCCATGATGGCCTTGTTCAGAGCCTTGTACTTCTCCACCCGGGCCGCCTGGTCGGCGGTGGTGTCCGCGTCCTTGAACTGGTCGAAGAGGGCCTTGTCGGTGAAGCCCCACTCGTCCTTCGGCCGGTCGAAGAAGGTGCCGATGAAGTTGTAGGCGTCGCCGTAGTCACCGGTCCAGCCGAGGAAGTGGATGTCGTGCTTGTTGCCCGAGGTGGTGGCGTTCAGGTAGTCCGGGCTCCACTTGAGCGGGATGGCCTCGATCTTGATGCCGACCGCCTTGAGGTCCGCCGAGAGCAGCTCGAAGATGTCCTTCGGGTTCGGCATGTACGGCCGGGTGACCTCGGTCGGGTAGTGGAACCGCAGGGTCAGGTTCGACGCGCCGGCCTCGGCCAGCAGCGCCTTGGCCTTCTCCGGGTTGTAGTCGTACTTGGCCACGTCGCCGTTGAAGCCCTCGACGGTGTCCGGCATGAAGTTCACGCCGACCTTGGCGCCCGGGGGCAGCTTCGAGTCGACCAGCGCCTGGCGGTTGAGCGCGTACGCGATCGCCTGGCGAACCTTGACGTCGGCGAGCTTCGGGTTCCCCTTCTGGTTGATCGCCAGGTAGAGGACGTTGAACGCCGGGCGGGTGAGCATGTTGAAGCCCTCGGACTTCAGCGGCTCGACGTCGGCCGGGCCGACCAGGTCGTAGCCCTGGATGTCGCCGGAGCGCAGCGCCTGCTTGCGCGCGTTCTCGTCCGAGATGGTCTTGTAGATCAGGGTCTTCAGCTTGGCCTTGTTGCCGTAGTAGTCGTCGTTGCGCTCGATGGTGAGCGTCTTGTTGGCGACGTCCCAGGCCTTGAACTTGAACGGGCCGGTGCCGGTCGGGTGCTCCATCGCGTACGCCGGGTACTTGATGTCCTCGGCGGTGCCACCCACGTTGCTGGCGTCGTACTGCTCCAGCGCCTTCGGGCTGTGGATGGAGAACGAGGGGAGCATCAGCGCGGCCGGGATCTTGCTGGAGACCCGGGTGAACGCCAGGTCGACCGTGGTGGCGTCCTTGGCGGTGCACGACTTGAACAGGCTCGGCGGCAGGTCGGCGTTCTCGTTCTTGGCGAACCCGCCCATGACGTCCTGCCAGTACGCGGTCACGTCCGGGCTCTGCATGAGGCCCTTGGCGTTGTACCAGCGGTTGAAGTTCACGCACACCGCGTCGGCGTTGAAGTCGGCGCCGTCGTGGAACTTCACGCCCGAGCGGAGCTTGAACGTCCAGGTGGTGCCGGCTGCGTCCGGGGTCCACGACTCGGCCAGCCCCGGGGTGACCTTGGTGCCACCCTCCTCCGGCCGGACCAGGGTCTCGAAGACCTGACGCGCTACGCGCAGCGACTCGCCGTCGCTGGCGAAGCTGGGGTCGAGGACCTTCGGGTCGCCGGCCACGCCGAAGACCAGAGTGTCCTTCTTGCTACCGCCGGAACTGTCATCGCGGTCGCTCTCGGCGCAGCCTGCTACCGCGAGGGCCGCGACCGCGACGGCCGCAATTGCGACCTTCGGCCTGGGTGCACGCATGGGTGCTTCACCTCGTCCTTGGGGGTACGGACAACGTGGTGACAGGGGTCACCGATGGCCGTGACCTTAGCTGCCGTTCGGACCCCCGGGAAACTGCCGAGGAAGCGGTTGGTACCGGATCGTGTCTTAACCGGTGCGCCTCGCACGCGTCGGCCCGGCGGGCCGCCAGCAAAGGGGCGATTTGCACTGATTCATAGATGCGAACTTGTTACATCGACCGTCGCCCCCGTCCGACCACATGTCAGACACCCCACCGTGAATCGGGACGCCGGAAGGACCGACGGCCGGCGTACTTCAGCCAGCGGCGAGTGCGGGATCAGGATCCAGAACGGGAGGGAGTCGGGATGGCGGTCACGGTCGGACAGGTCGGCAGTAGTTCGACCTGCGCGGCGGGGGTCGCCACCGCCGGGCGGCGGAACGTGATCCGGTGGCACTGCGTCACGACGGTGGGCAGGGGACCCGGGCCGTGCCCCTGGGCGTCGTGCAGGACCACGGACAGGTCCGGCGTCCGGTGAATCTCCCGCACCTCCACACCCATCTCGTCGGCGATCGCCAGGACACGGTCGTCGGTCGGCGCCGTCGCCCCCGTGGCGAGCACCGCGTCGGCGTACTCCCGCGCTCGCTGTGCCAGCGCCGCCTCCGCCCGCGCCTCGCCCGCCCGGCTGGCCTTTCCGTGCTGCCGCGCCTTCGCCTCCAGCCACACCGCCCCGCCCACGAAGGCGATCAGCAGCAGGGCCGTCAGGACCCCCGGTGCCAGAGGTTCCCGCTCATCCGGCCGCCGTTTCACAGCCACCTCCCGATGTCCGTGGGCACCTCGCCGATCGGCGAGGTGCCCACGGACCTGGATCAGTTGTAGCCCACGGCCGACAGTCGGGAGGATACGGCGTTGGCATACGTCACCGCACCGGTGTCCTTCGGGTGGAAGGACGCCCGGCTGATGCAGACGTTCAGACCAGCGGTGATCCAGCCGACGCAGGTGGCGGCGGTGTCACCCTCCACCATGCGGAAGTCACCCTCACCCTCCGGGCCGGCGACGACGCTGTTGATGTCGTCCGGCACCAGCACGTCGTGGCCGGTGTCGTACTTGCGGCACGTCCCGTGGTCGAGCAGGCCCTCGACCATGTCGGTGTACTGGACCTTCAGTCCGGCCGCGCGGGCCTGGGCCACCATGTCGCGTTGGCCGTCCCGCATGTACAGGGCCAGCCGGTTGACCATGTCCATCTCGCCGCCCGTGAACCTGCCGAAGACGCATGAGTCCAAGTGGTAGCCCGCGAAGAGCCGGGGATACCCGACCAGCATGATGGTTGCGTTCGGCGCCTTCGCGGCGGTCGAGTCGATCAGCTGGCGCACCTCCGTCACGGAGCTGTCGATGCGCTGTCGAACGAGCGCCTCGTAGCCCGCCTCGTTGCAGGACGACTCGGCGCAGTAGGTCATCGTTCCGGCGAACCTGGCGTCGTTGCCGCCGGCCGACAGCAGAACCAGGGTCGTGTTGCCGTCCAGCGTCCCCGACTCGATCTGGGACATCTCGCGGAACTGCCCCTCCGCTGCCTGGTGGTAGCCGCCGATGCTCGGCGGCGGGCTCTGCCAGTGACTGGGGGTCACGGTGCTCCCCATCTTCGCCGCGGTCGCCCCCGAGCAGCTCACGAACTGGAAGTCCACGTTCGGGTCGTGCGCAGCCAACCGGTTGGCGATGGAGCTCGACGATCCGGGGAGCCGGGTCAGCAGCTGCCAGGACTTGGTGCTCCGGCGGCAGGCGTTCCACGCGCGGCTGCCGTAGTTGTTGTCGCTCTCGTAGAAGTAGCTGCCGGCCCCCTCACCCGAGCCGTACGAGTCACCCATGGCGACCACGAAGTGCTGGGGTTTGGCGCTGAGCGGCACGAACGCCAAGGCGTCCCAGGCGACGTCCTCGACCCCCGTGCCGTCCTCGGTGATGTTGTCCAACTCCACCGACTGGGCTCCCTGGTCGGAGAACTGGTACGTCCCCAGGGTCACCCAACGGTGGGCCTCGGTACGGGTAGGGATGTACCGCGTCTTCTGCCCGGACCCGGTGTTGATCCGATACCGCGCCTGCTGGGTGTGCGCGCCATGGTCCGGGATGTGCACCATGACCTTCGCCCACCCGTTCAACCTGGTGGTCGGCGTCCACCGGCCGGTCGCCTTACCAGGCGTAGTGGTGGAGCCCTGGGTATGCGTGAACCAGAAGTGGCCGCCGAAGCCGCCGCCGATCTGGTGGGTGTCAACCTTGCCCGGATAGATCGTTCCTCCGGACGGCCCGGCGCGCCCGTCGAAGCTGAACGAGAACTTCCCGGCGGGGGTGTAGTCCCGGGCGCAGCCCTGCGGGCCGAGCGCGCTGGCGCTGTCGATGTCGTCGATGATCAGCGCGTTGCTCGGCAGGCCGGTCCGGCTGCACTGCGAGTCGTAGATGCTGCTGCCGAACGGACGCGGCTCGACAGTCGTGTACCGCCGGTTCTCCAGACCACAGTTGATCGAGCAGTCCGTCCACGTCACGGGCGAGTTCCACCAGCACTTCAGGTCGTTCCGGGTGCACGGGCCCGGCTTCTCTGTCGGATAGTCGCCGGGCACCTGTGAGACGTTCGGATCGCAAGCGTTCTGGGCAGGGACGCAGAACGTGTGACGCGATGGCTGCGCCACCAACTTGTTGCGCACCTGCGCCGTAGCATACGTCGGGGCGTAGTTCTGCGTCTCGTAGTCGTACCGCCGCAGCGAGGTGTACGCGAAGCCCATGACCCGCTCCGGGTACGACCAGTGGTTGGGGTGCTTGGCGTTGTCGTATCCGATGTCGTCGTCCACCGGCGGGTTGGCGTCCGGCACGTCGAGCGGTGCGGTCAGGAACATCTGCCGGTCCGGGGGGAAGTTCGGGTTGCTCGGGTTGTTGGCCCAGCCGACCCCCCAGGGCTGCGACCCTGCCTGCGGGTAGAAACCGGTGTTGTACGCCCAGATGGCGAACCACCAGTTCTCGATGTACTGGGGATCACCGTTGTTCGCGATCAGTCCCGCGTTGCGCGTGGTGTTCCACTTGTCCTGAAGGATGCGCAGGCCGGCCGCGGCGTTGGTGGCGTAATCCAGAGCCACGGCCTTCTGCTTGGTGTAGTCCCACTGCACGCCGGTGATCACCTGGCCGGTGTCGGCCTTCCGCATTCCGGTAGTAACTTGGCCGACACCGTACCCGCAGTCCGTCTTCGACCAGTCGATCTTCGTGACGTCGGGGTTCATCAGATCGAGCCCGTAGTAGCCCAGGCTGGTCAACGGGTTGCCGGCGAGGCCGTCCACCACGTGGAAGCTGGCCTGCAGCAGGTTCGACTCCTGCGCCAGGATCCCGAGGAACACCTGCGCCGGCACGAACCCGCCGCCGGAGAGGGCAAGCGATGGGAACATCCCCTGCGGGGAGTACGCCGGCAGCCCGTTGTTCGACCAGTTGGCCGGCCGCTGGAAGGTGAGCTGCCCCCGTACCGCCAGGTCGGCCGCCCACTCCATCTGCTCCCGGGTGGGCTGGTACGCCTGGATCATCGGGTCGTTGCGGGGCACCGCGCAGGAACGGTCCTCGTCCCAGGCGACCGTGGCAGGGTCGGGACCGGTGAGCGTGGCCCGCGGTTCCTCCACGCCGATCGTCCCGCCGACGGCGGGCGACAGCCGCCGGCCGGCCGCGTCGACCGACGGCTCCACGTCGAACTCGACCTGCGCGCCGCTGCGGACCCGGGCCGTGATCCGGACCCGGTCCGCCCGGCCGTCGCCGGCCGCCGGCCCTGCGGCCTCCCGACCCGTGCCCGCCCGGGTCACGACCAGGTCCCCGGTCCGCGAAACGTCGCTGTCAGGTGGGGCGTCGATGGAACGCCAGCCGGGTGGCAGGCTCCGTCCGGCGAGTCTCGCGCCGGCCCGGGCCCCCACAGCGAAGACCCGGCCCTGCCCACCGGCCCGGAGCTTCACCGTCCCGCTCGGCACGGTGGCCACGGTGGCGAGCCGGCCGCCGGTCCAGCGGAGCAGGTCGACCTTGTCGGTCCGGGCCACCTGGAAGGCGACGCCCCGGGACCCGTCCGGCATCAGCCGGAAGGGCGTCCCACCGGTCCGGGCCGCCGTCCGCACCGTCCCCTTCCTGTCGACCGTGACCAGCGCGTCCCCCTTCGCGGCGAGGATCGAGCCCTCGACCGGGACAGCCGAGGTGAGCTGGCCGGACGCGTACACCCGGTGACCGGCGAGGGGCCGGCGGGTGTCCACCGTGGTGAGCACCGTCCGGGCCGCCGCGTTCCCATTCGCCGTGGCCGGCAGCTCCAGCCGGGTCAGCACCACGCTCTCACCGGCCGCGCAGCCCGGGTTGTGGTACGCCAGGGAGTACCGCTCGGGCAGCTTGGTGACCGCGCCGGTGCTCAGGTCCACCACGGCCGCGAAAGCGCCCGCGTTGAGCAGGTTCTCCTTGTTGGCGAACTGTCGCGGGGCGTAGACCACGACGGCTCGCCGCCCGGAGCCGGTGACGCAGAGTTGGCCCGTCCACTGGTCCGTCGTCACGCCCGGCTCGGCGAGAGTCGCGGCGGTCCGCCACTGGTACGCCGCTTTGGTGTCCGCCACGAGCACGTGCAGGCCGGTCTCGTCGGCAGAGGTGGTGACCGCCCGGTCGGTGGACCGTCGCCAGCCAGGCCCGAGACTCCGGTCAGGATCGAGGACGCGGTCGGGTGCCACCGGCGCGCTACGGTCGTCCTGTGGGGCGGCGGCGCTCGGTCCGGCCGGAGTGGGGGGTGCCGCCGATGCCGGTCGTCCGTGAGGGACCAACGGCATCAGCACCGCCAGTCCGAGCACAGGTATCAAGATTCTCCGCACAGTGACCTCCGTCGCGGGGTGCGAGAAGCACCAGCCTCGCGACGGAGGTCACCGACACGCCACCAGCGGCCCACCGTTTCGCCATCGGGAACCGGACTCTCAGACCGCCCGGCGGCCCTCGAAGGCGCGGCCGAGGGTGATCTCGTCGGCGTACTCCAGGTCGCCGCCGACCGGCAGGCCGCTGGCGAGCCGGGTCACCGCGATGCCCATCGGCTTGACCATCAGCGCCAGGTACGTCGCCGTCGCCTCACCCTCGGTGTTCGGGTCGGTGGCGAGGATCAGCTCGCGCACCGCGCCGCCACTCAGCCGGGTCAGCAGCTCCCGGATGCGCAGGTTGTCCGGGCCGATCCCCTCCAACGGGTTGATCGCCCCACCGAGCACGTGATAGCGGCCCCGGAACTCTCCGGTCCGCTCGACCGCCACCACGTCCTTCGGCTCCTCGACCACGCAGAGCACCTCGTCGGTGCGGCGCGGGTCCCGGCAGATCCGGCACTGCTCCGACTCGGCGACGTTGTAGCAGGTGGTGCAGAACCGCACCAGGTCCTTGACCTTGCGCAGCGCCCCGGCCAGCCGGTTGACGTCGGCCGGGTCCGCCGACAGGACGTGGAAGGCGATCCGCTGGGCGCTCTTCGGGCCGACGCCCGGCAGCCGCCCCAGCTCGTCGATCAGGTCCTGGATGGCACCTTCGTACATCTGGTCGCCGGCTCAGAAACCGGGGAGGCCGAGGCCGCCCGCGCCGCCCGCGACCGGACCCATCTTCTGCTCGGTCAGCACCCGGGCCGCCTCGGCGGCGTTGTGCAGCGCGGCGACCACCAGGTCCTCCAGCGTCTCCACGTCCTCCGGGTCGACCGCCTTCGGGTCGATCTTGATGCTCTTGATGTCGCCCGAGCCGGAGACGGTCGCGGTGACGAGGCCGCCGCCGGCGGTGCCGGTCAGCTCTGCCTCGGCCAGCTCGGCCTGGGCCTTGGCGATCTGCTGCTGCATCTTCTGCGCCTGCTTCAGCATCTGCTGCATGTTCGGCTGTCCACCTGGGCGCACGGGGGCTCCTTCTCGCACTCGTCTGCTCGGCCGCGCCCAGCCTAGTCGGGGGCGTGGCCCGTTCTCCGGTACGGGCGACACCCGCGTCAGCGGGCGTCCACCTCGTCGATCTTCTCGGCGCCGAACGCCTCCCGGAGCAGCTGCACCGCCTGCTCCTCGCTGGACTGCCGGGCGGTCCGCTCGTCGATCACCTCGTCGAGCGGCTCGTCACCCGGGTCGAAGCCCTCGTAGGCCGGGGTGGCCGACGCCGCCGGACCGGGGCGTCCACCGCCGCGCACCGGCCCGTCGTAGTCGGGGTCGTAGGGCGGCTCGCCGGCCCAGTCCGCGTCCGCGGACCGCCGGGCCCCGTTCTGGGTACGCGGGCCGCCGCGGCCGGCCGCCGCCGCCCGCGCGGCGGCGATGGCGCTGCTGACCGGTGCGCCGCCCGCGCCGCCACCGTTGCCGGCGGCACCGTTGGCCGACGGGGCGGCCGACTCCGGGCCCGCGCCCCGAGCCGGGGCGGGCTCGCGCGTCGGGGCAGCGGCGGCGGGGGTCCGGGGCGGGGCGGTCGCCCCCGCGCCGTCGGTGGGCGGCCCGGCGGGGTCGGTCCCGCCCGGGCGGGCCGCCTCCGGCCAGTCGTCCTCCTGCGTCGCGTTCGTGGCCGGCGTGGCCCCGCCGGGGCGGGCCGGTTCGGGCCACTCCTCGTTCCCACCGGCCGACGTGGCCGGCCCGCCCGGAGCCGCGCCGGCCCGGCCGTCCGGTACGCCGGACGTCGGGCGGGCGGCGGGGGCGGTCGGTGCCTGTGGGGTCGGACGGGCCGCCGCGGGAGCCGCCGCCCGAGGGCCGCCGCCGCCACGCTCGCCGGAGACCTCGCAGCGGATCTGCCAACGCCCGCCGAACTCCTCGTAGAGGGCGTCGGTGAGCACCTGGGCATGGTCGGACATCATCTTGGCCAGCACCGTCGACTTCACGGTCAGCAGCAGCACGTCGCCGTCCAACTCCCGGACCACCGCGTCACGCATCAGCGCCGCGATCCGCTTGTTGGTCCGGTTGACCTTGCCGACCACCTCGGGCCACGCCCGACGCACCGCCACCGCGTCCAGCGCACCCGGGGCCGCCGCGCCGGGGCGGGGCGGGGCCGGGGTGCCGGGGTCGGGCATGACCGCCTCCGGCGGGACCTCCCGCCGAGGCGCGACCGGGGCGGCCGGAGCCGCCGACACGGGAGCGGCGGGCGGAGGCGGGCCACCCGCCGGGGCGGCGGACGCCGCCGCCGGCGCGGCAGCTGTGGGCGGGGTGGCCGGCTCGGGGCGTACCGCAGCGGTGGGGGCGACCGGCGCGGGGCCGGCGGCGGCCGGCGGCGGCTCGGTGCCACCGAGGGTGAGCCGGCGTTCCATCCGCTCCAGGCGCTGGAGCAGGGCACCGGTCGAGTCGTCCGCGCCCGGCAGCAGCATCCGGGCGCAGATCAGCTCCAGCAGCAGCCGGGGCGCGGTGGTGCCGCGCATGTCGACCAGGCCGTTGTGCACGATGTCGGCGCACCGGGACAGGGTGGCCGGGCCGAGCCGCTGGGACTGGGCGGTCATCCGCTCGATCTCGTCGGCCGGCCCGTCGATCAGGCCCTTGGTGGCGGCGTCGGGCACCTGCTGGAGCACGATCAGGTCGCGCAGCCGCTCCAGCAGGTCCGAGGCGAACCGGCGCGGGTCGTGCCCGGCCTCCGCCACCCGGTCCACGGTCGCGTACGCCGCCGCGCCGTCCCCGGCGGCCAGCGCGTCGCACATCTCGTCGATCAGCGCCGAGTCGGTGACGCCGAGCAGCGCGGCGGCCCGGGCGTAGCTGACCCCCTCCGGGCCCGCGCCGGCGATGAGCTGGTCGAGCACGGAGAGGCTGTCCCGGGCGCTGCCGCCGCCGGCGCGCACGACCAGGGGGAAGACCGCCGGTTCGACGGTGGCCCCCTCGGCCTCGCAGAGCTGCTCAAGGTATGGCCGGAGCACCTTCGGCGGGATCAGCCGGAACGGGTAGTGGTGGGTCCGCGACTTGATCGTGCCGAGGACCTTCTCCGGCTCGGTCGTGGCGAAGATGAACTTGACGTACTCCGGGGGCTCCTCGACCAGCTTGAGCAGGGCGTTGAAGCCGGCCGACGAGACCATGTGCGCCTCGTCGATGACGTAGATCTTGAACCGGCTCTGCGCCGGCGCGAAGAACGCCTTCTCGCGCAGCTCCCGGGCGTCGTCGACGCCGCCGTGGCTGGCCGCGTCGATCTCCAGCACGTCGATGGAGCCGCCGTCGGTGGCCAGCGCGCGGCAGGACTCACACTGCCCGCACGGCTCCGGGGTGGGGCCCTGCTCACAGTTCAGCGAGCGGGCCAGGATGCGTGCGCTGGAGGTCTTGCCGCAGCCGCGCGGGCCGGAGAAGAGGTATGCGTGGTTGAGCCGCCCGCTGCGCAGCGCCTGCGACAGCGGCTCGGTGACGTGCTCCTGCCCGATGATCTCGGCGAAGGTGCGCGGCCGGTACTTGCGGTAGAGCGCCAGTGCCACCCGTCCCGCCTCCTCTCGACCGAGCCATTCTGCGCCGGTCGGGCACGCGTGACCACCCACCACCCCGTGACCCTGACCTCGGGTACGGTACCGGCGCCCGGAGACAAAAAGGCCTCCCGTGCACCCGGCAGAGCTCGCTTATCCTTGCTGCCTTCCGGCCCTGGGGAGGTTCACGAGATACCGCCGCACGGGAGGTGACACCCACCCTACCCGACCGCCGGTCGATCTTCGGGGGGTGGTGGGGTGGTGGGGCCGGGACGGACCTGTATCCTGTCCCACGGAGGATTCGCCTAGAGGCCTAGGGCGCACGCTTGGAAAGCGTGTTGGGTTTACACCCTCACGAGTTCGAATCTCGTATCCTCCGCTCGTCCGAGCAGCACGAACGCCGGGCCGATCCCCTCACCGGATCGGCCCGGCGTTGTCTGTGCCGGGATGCACCTGAGCCTGGCCCGGGCCCGTTCGACCTGGGCCGTCCGGCGCCGCGCGTCCAGGCGGGCCCGGGCTCGCCGGCGAGCCCGGGCGCGGGGACGGCCGCAGTCGCCTACGGCCGTCCCCGTCAACCATGGGTTCAGCAGGTGGTGTTGCGGGCCGGGACCCAGCCGTCCAGCGACGGATCCTCGGCGCCGTGGCCGTAGACCCAGGAGTCGGCGTCGATGGCCCAGACCTGACCGTGCCAGCGGAATCCGCGCCCGGCCGTCAGGGTGCGCAGCACGAAGCCGCTCTGGGGTGCGGCGCGGAGCCAGGTGTTTTCCCTGAGGTTGCAGACGATGCCCCACGCGTCGCTGGCCGAGGCTGGCGTGGCCACCACGCCCGTACCGGCAATGATGACAGTCATGGCCGTCAGCGCATGCAGAAGTCGGCGTTCCACTCGTGTCCTTCCGTGTGAGCAGTGACGATTCTTTATCGCGGTCAATATAAGGTGTCGGGGCGTCCACAGTGAGCGAGGGTTCTGGTGCGTCGGAGAGTTGCGAGCGTCTCGGTTCTGGCTGTGTTGGCCGGGCTGACAGTCGGCGCCCCCGCGGAGGCGGCGGACGATTTCCGGACCGTCATCCGGGAGGGCGTCGTCCTCCAACATCAACGGGTGGCGAAGCTGGGCGGCCCGGTGAAGAAGATCGGCATCCGGGTGAAGCCCACCGGTATCACCCGTTCCGACTTCGACGGCGACGGCGTCGACGACGTCGCGGCCACCGGCGACCCCTTCGAAACCAACCTCCCCCACTACCCGACCGGCGTGGTGACGGTGCGCTACTCGTCCGCGCCGCAGGTCGACTACCTCCTGGGCGTCCTGTCGACGGACGGCGGCTGCGGCTGCTTCGGCACCGCGCTCGTGGCGGGCGACTTCAACGGCGACGGCTACGACGACCTGGCTGTCGGCGACTCGGACGAGGTGGTCCCGGGCACCGCGACCCACGCCGGCGGCGTCTGGGTCCTCCCCGGCAGCCGGACGGGCCTGGTCGTCGACTCGGCAACGCACTTCACCCAGAGCTCCCCGGGCATTCCGGGCGATCCGGCGAACTACGACCGGTTCGGGTCGGCGCTCGCGGCGGGCGACATCAACGGGGACGGCCGCGACGACCTCGCGATCGGCGCGTCCGGGAAGTCGATCGGGGCCGCGGCCGAGGCCGGCACGGTCACCGTACTGCTCGGCGGATCGGGGGGCCTCACGGCCACCGGCGCCCAACAGCTCCACCAGGACCAGGCCGCGGTGCCGGGCGCGGCCGAGCGCAACGACCACTTCGGCTTCACGCTCGCGATCGGCAAGGTCAACAGCGACGGGTACGCCGACCTCGCCATCGGTGCCCCGCACGAGAACGACGGCGTCTCCTGGGACGGCACCGGCATGGTCACCCTGATGTGGGGCTCAGCGGCCGGGGTCTCGCTGACCGGGGCCACGTCGGTGACCGGAGCGGCGGTGTACGGGTCGACGGGCAGCAGCGACACCATCGCGTGGTACCTGGGTGAGGCCCTCGCGATCGGCGACGTGGACGGCGACGGGCTGGGCGAGGTGATCGCCGGTGCGCCCGGCGCCCAGACCCCGCACCTCAACGGTGGCCTCATCGCGGTCCTCACGGGCCGCTCCGCCGGCCTGTCCGGCAGCGCCGTACGGGTCATCACGCAGCGCACCGCCGGTGTGCCGGGCGACCCCGGGAACGATGACCGCTTCGGCGCGACCCTCGCGACCGGGGACGTTACCGGCGACGGCAGGGCGGACGTGCTGGTCGGTGTGCCCGGCGAGGCCGTCGGCTCGACGGCCGAGGCCGGCGTCGTCACCCTGCTCCTGGGTGCCGCCGGCGGGCTGACCGGGAGCGGTGCCCAGCAGTTCGACCAGAACCACGCGGTCGTCCCGGATTCGTCCGAGCGCGGGGACAAGTTCGGCGCCTCCGTCGCGCTGCTGAACCTCGACGGCGTCGGCGGACTGGACGCCCTCGTGGCGTCGTACGGGGAAGAGGTGGCCGGCGACATCCCCGGCTACGCGTCCGGGTCGATCACCGTGTTCCGGGGCTCCACCGGCGGTCTCGTCCCGCAGTCGACGTCGTGGAGCGGCTCGACCATGCGTACCGAACGCGTCTGGCCCTTGCGCTACGGCCTGCGCATCGCCGGGCCTCAGGGCGGCGGCCCGGTGTACTGAGCGGGCGGGCCCCGTCGACACGGGGGGGGCCGCGCACACCCGGTATCTTCCGGGGCAGCGCCGGCGCTCCACCCCCGGTCGTACACATGTTCCATCCACAGGCTGTGGACACCGGGGGGCTCCGATGAGTTACCAGCTCAGCGCGGTGGTCGCCGACGGCGAGCTGCTCCGCGAGCAGACCGCCGACCTGGACCATGCGGTGCTCGCCGCCCTGCGTCAGGACTTCGCGCTGCTGCCGGTCACCCCGCAGTTGGTCGAGGAGTTGACCGGGGCGCTGCCGGACTTCGTCGTGGACGGGCCCGGTCCCGACCAGCCGTTCGAGCTGGTGCTCTCGCCGGGCCTGAACGCGCTGTTCGCCGGGTGGTCGCGGCTCGGGCCGGTGGCGTACCTGGAGGCCGAGTTCTCCGGCGGCGTCGGCCACCAGGCGGCGGTGGTCTGGCTGGCCGGCGCGGTGAGCTGGGGGCCCCTTTTCGACGACGTGTTGGGCTCCCCGCGCGAGCAGTGGCCGTTGAACGCGGCGTTGACCCGCCTCGGCGCGGAGCCGGGCCGGTGGATCGACCCGTTCGCCGAGCTGGGCCTGCACCTGGAGCGGAACGCCGACGGCTGGCTGATCCACGGACGGCGCGGACTGACCGCCGACTACTGGGACGAGCTGGCCGAGGAATGGGAAATCAGGGAATCCGCCGATCGGCAGCAACCTGAGCGCCCCGGTCCCGTTGGGGACTGGGGGATTCCATGAGATTGCGACAATTCGTTTTCATTGCGACACTACTGACGGCTACCTCGATCGCCGGCAGCGGCGCATGTCCACAGGGGCCGGTCGACGCCGTCGGCGACCTGCGCCCGCCCGACCGACCCGGTGCCGACCAACCGTCCGGCACCGACGAGGTCGTCAACCTGCGGGGCCTGCGCAACGTCGAGTTCGGCGACACCGAGGCGGACCTGACCCGGCGCGGCATACTCCGCGCCGAGGTCGACGCGTGCGGGCCGACGCTCGCCGGCCACGAGGAGACCAGCCCGATCTTCGTCGACGACCGGCTGGTGCTGCTCTGGCTCGACGATCCGGTCCGCACCCCGGAGGGCGTCACCGTCGGCACACCCGTCGACCAGGTCGGGGCCCGCTACGGGCGGGTCAGCCGGTTGGCCGCTCCACACGGGACGTACCGGTTCGACGGCCTGCTGGCCCGACGCGGCGACCGCGCGTACCTCTTCCTGCACGACGGCCGCACCGTCCGGAAGATCATCGCGGGGTACGCCAACTGGGCCCGCCGCCTCTTCGCCGAGGGGCACGGCCCCTGCTGACCGCCGAAGCGACAGCCGCACGGCGCGCCGGCCGCACCCGATCACGGGTTGTGCGCCACGGCGGCGGACGGTAGAGACTACGCATGCGTCGGGTAACCACGGTCGTCCTCACGGTGGTCTGCGTGACCCTGCTGGGGATCGTCACCAACGTCGCCACGGGGGTGCTGCCCGACCGCTGGTCCCCGTACCTCTGGCTCGCCTGGCCGTTGCTCGCCCTCGTGGCCACGGCGCTGACGGTGGTCGAGATCCGCCGGGCCCGCGAACCCGGTCCGGTGGGCGGCGCGAGCGCGGGGCGGGCCCGCCGGGTGCTGCTCGACCGGGTACGCCGCTACTGGATCACGAGCGTGCTGGACCGCTCGCTGCACGTGGAGGCGCGGCTCCAACTGGGCATCACGGCGTCCGCCGACGACCGCCGGTACCCGTGGACGCTGCGGGCCAGCCACCGGGACGGCTTCACCGGCGTCCTCCACGACCGGACGTCGGTCGCCACGATCTTCGAGCGACTCGACCGGGCCATGGTGATCCTCGGGGCACCGGGCGCCGGCAAGACGACCACGCTGCTCGAACTCGCGCGGGAGTTGCTCGACGGGGCCGAGACGGACCGGGACGCGCCCGTCCCGGTGGTCCTGAACCTCTCGTCGTGGGCGACGCGCCGCCAGCCCCTCGCCCAGTGGCTCGCCGAGCAGCTCACCGAGCGGTACGGGATACCGTCGGCCCAGGCCGCGGCATGGGTCGCGGCCGGCGAGATCCTGCCCCTGCTCGACGGCCTCGACGAGGTGGTCGAGGCGCGCCGCGACGAATGCGTGGCGGCGATCGCCGCGTTCCACGCCCAACAGCCCCTCACCCCGATCGCCCTCTGCTGCCGTGCGGCGGAGTACCAAAGGCTGCGGACCAGCCTGCCCGTCTACGGCAACGTGACCATCGAGCCGCTGACCCGGCCGCAGATCGAGCGGCACCTGAACCGGTCGGGGCCCGCCCTCGCCGGCCTGCGGGACGCCCTCGCGGCGGACGAGGAGTTGTGGGAATTCACCGGGTCGCCGCTGCTGCTCAGCATCATGGCGCTGGCCTACGCCGACGGTCCCGGCCCGGAGACCGGCACCGGCAGCCGCCGGCACCGGCTCTTCGCCCGGTACACCGAGACGATGCTGCGGCACCGGCCGCACCCCAGCTACCGGCCTGAGCAGGCCACCCGGTACCTCTCGCTGCTCGGTGACCGGATGCGGGCACGCCAGCAGTCCATCTTCGTCCTGGACCTGGTGGCCCCTGACTGGTCACCGACCTGGCCGCTCAGGAACCCCGACCTGTACAGCCGGACCGCGATCAGCATCGCCGTCGGGCTGGTGGTCACTCTCTGCGGGGCGGCGCTGGCGGGCCGGCCCGGCATCGCCGCCGGCCCGGTGGCCGCCGTCCTGACGGCGCTCGGCCTCGCGTTCGGCGAGTACGACGACCTCACCCTGATCGCGCGTTGGGGACGACGGCCCGAGGGCCGGCGTTCGACCCAGGTCAACTGGCTGACCGACACGGCCGCGGAGTTCACAGAGGTCCTGTTCAAGTCGGCCGTCGGCGGATCGGTCGTCGCCGGCACGCTCGCGGTCGGGGCGATCTTCGGCCTCTCCGACGGCTGGGCGGGCCTGCTCACCGGCCTGGCGTACTGGATCGGTTTCGCGCTCGCCGCGCTGCTCGCCATGAGCGTCGGCAACACCGTGGCGTTCCACCTCTACGTCGTGGGCCCGCCCGGGGGTGCCCCACGTCGCGAGGTCCCGAGCCCCGCGCTGCGCCAGCGCCTCCGCATCGCCCTCCGCGCTACGCCGCCCCTCGGCGTGATCGCCGGCGCCCCGGCCGGGTTGCTCGTCGCCTGGCAGCGGACCGACGCCGACGGCTTCCGGTACGGCCTGCTCGTCGGGACGGCGGCGGTGCTGTACCTGCTGGCGTCCGTCGCGGTCGGGCCGATCGTGGAGCAGTGGCTGGTCCGTCGGCGGCTCGCCCGGGAGGACGCCCTGCCCCGACCGCTACGGCCGTTCCTCGACTACGCGGTGCAGTGTCTCTTCCTGCGTGATGTCGGAGACGGGTACATCTTCGTCCACCGGGAGTTGCTCGAGTTCTTCGCGGACCAGGTGCCGGCGGGAACGCTGAGACCGCGCCGGCCGCCACCCGTCGACAGCATCGCTCTCAAGGACGGCTGAACCGATCCGGAGCCACTGCGGCACCACTGGCATCATTCTGCTGCCATCCTGAGCCAGATTGAGCCAGATCGGTTGCCCATGGTGCCATCGTGTGCCATAGTGATGCCATGGACCTGACCCCGTACGTGGCCTCTCTCGGTCGTGAGCTGCTGACGGCCGTGGAGACCGGTAATGACAACGACACCGCGTTGATCGAGCGGTTGACCGTGTCGATGGAGTCGGCGATCCGGCTCGCCCTGCTCGAAGCACTGTCGGCCGCCGCCGACGAGATCACCAGGGAGCTGGCTCCCGGTTCGGTCCAGGTTCGCCTGCGTGGCCGTGACCCGGAGTTCGTCGTGGCACCTCATCAGGCGGAGCAGCCACAGGAGGAGGCCACCGACCGGGGCGCGGTGCCGGCCGACGAAGCCGCGGCGGGCTTCGAGGACGGTGCCACGGCGCGCATCAACGTCCGCCTCCCGGAACAGCTCAAGGCCGCGGTCGAGGAAGCGGCCGGCAAGGAGGGCCGGTCGGTCAACGCGTGGCTGGTGCGTGCCGCCTCGACCGCGCTGCGAGCCGCGGAGCGCGACCACGGCTCCGAGCGGCGCGGCAAGCCCAGTGCGCAGCGCTACACCGGCTGGGCGCGTTAGCCGAACCCGGCCCTACCTTCCTTTCACGTCCCCCACCAGCGGGGATGTTCTTCCGACTCATCTTGAGGGGACAGCCATGCCTGTTTTTGCCACCCCGGAATCGATCTCCGTCACGATTGACATCGCCGTCGGCGGCGTGCGGCTCATCGCGAGCGACCGCACCGACACCGTCGTCGAGGTGCGGCCGAGCGACGAGTCCGACGAATCCGACGTGGAGGCCGCACAGCAGACCCGCGTCGAGTACGCCAACGGCACGTTGACCGTGCGCGGGCCGAAGGCCCGGGTGTTCGGCTTCTCCAAGAAGACCAGGTCGGTCGCTGTGCTCGTCGAACTTCCCACTGGCTCGGCGGTGCACGGTGACGTGTCGGTCGGGGACTTCCACAGCACCGGCGCGCTGGGGGAGTGCCGGTTCAAGACCTCCGTCGGTCACTTCCGACTCGACCGGATCGGCCAGCTTCGCCTGGACACCTCCGGTGGCCACGTCACGGTCGACACGATCGACGGTAACGCCGAAGTCGCCACCGGCAGCGGACGGGTTCACATCGGCGAGATCGGCGGGGCCGCCGTCATCAAGAACTCCAACGGCAACACCGACATCGGCACCGTCACCGGCGAGCTGCGTGCGCGTACGGCCAACGGCGACATCTCCGTCGACCGGGCCGATGCCGGAGTGGAAGCCAAGACCTCCAACGGAACCATTCGCATCGGCGAGGTCACGCGCGGCTCGGTCACGCTGCACACCGCGACCGGCGACCTGGAGATCGGTGTCGCTGCGGGCACCGCCGCGTGGCTCGACCTGAAAACCGGGCACGGGCGAGTGCACAACGCGCTGGACGACATCGGCCAAGGACCGAAGACGTCCGAGGAGACCGTCGAAGTCCGTGCGAACACCTCCTTCGGCGACATCACCGTCCGCCGTTCCTGACCAGACCTCTCGAAGGGGCCCTCCCATGACCACGCCATCCCAGCCGGCGATCACGGCGACCGGACTGCGCAGGTCGTTCGGCGACCACGTCGTGCTCGACGGAATCGACCTGAACGTCCCGCGGGGCACCGTCTTCTCGCTGCTCGGCGCGAACGGAGCTGGCAAGACCACCACGGTGAAGATCCTGTCCACGCTGATCCGCGCCGACGGGGGCAGCGCACGAATCGCGGGCCACGACCTGGCCGCCGAGCCCGACGCGGTCCGCGCCGCGATCGGCGTCACCGGCCAGTTCTCCGCGGTCGACAACCTGCTGACCGGCCAGGAGAACCTGACCCTGATGGCCGATCTGCACCACCTGGGTCGGGCGGCGGGCAGGCGCAGGGTGGCCGAACTGCTCGACCAGTTCGACCTGGTCGACGCGGCCAAGAAGCCGGTCGCGACCTATTCCGGCGGCATGCGCAGGCGGCTTGACCTCGCGATGACCCTGGTCGGCACACCCCAGGTGATCTTCCTCGACGAGCCGACCACCGGGCTGGACCCGCGCAGCCGCCGTGGCATGTGGCAGATCGTGCGGGAGCTGGTCGCGGATGGCGTCACCATCTTCCTCACCACGCAGTACCTGGAGGAGGCCGACGAACTCGCCGACCGGATCGCGGTACTGGACCACGGCAAGATCGTCGCCGAGGGCACCGCGGACGAACTCAAGCGCCGCATCCCCGGCGGCCACATCCTGCTGCGGTTCGCCGGCCCCGGCGACCTCGAGTCTGCCGCTCGCGTCGTGGGCCAGACGTCCCGCGACAGCGACGCGCTCGCCCTGCGGGTGCCGCACGACGGCAGCCCCCGTGCGCTGAAGGCCCTGCTCGACCGGCTTGACGAGAACGCGGTCGAGGTCGACTCGCTCAGCATGCACACCCCCGACCTCGACGACGTCTTCCTCGCCCTCACCGGCAACCCCAGGAACGAAAAGGTGGCAACGCGATGAGCACCGTGTCGTACGCACTGACCGACTCGGCGACGATGCTGCGCCGCAACCTCACGCGAATGGTGCGCTATCCGTCCATGACGGTGATGCTCATCGGCATGCCGATCGTCTTTTTGCTGCTGTTCGTCTACGTCCTCGGCGGCACACTCGGCGCCGGGCTCGGCGGCCCCTCCGGCGGACGGGCGGAGTACGTCAACTACGTCACCCCCGCGATCATCCTGATGACGATCACCGCCGCGGTTCAGGGCACCACCATCTCGGTCGCCATGGACATGACCGAGGGCATCGTCGACCGGTTCCGCACCATGGCCATCGCCCGCATTTCCGTCCTGACGGGCCACGTCATCGGCAGCCTCGTCCAGACGATGCTCAGCATCGCGGTGGTCATCGGCGTCGCGCTGCTCATCGGCTTCCGGCCGTCGGCAGGTCTCGGCGACTGGCTCGCCCTCACCGGCGTCCTGGTGATGATGGCCTTCGCCTTCATCTGGCTGTCGGTCGCATTCGGTCTGGCCAGCAAGACCGTCGAGTCGTCGAGCAACGTCGGCATGCCGCTGGTCCTGCTTCCGTTCCTCGGCAGCGGGTTCGTCCCGACCGACTCGATGCCGACCGCGCTGCGCTGGTTCGCCGAGTACCAGCCGTTCACCCCGCTCATCGAAACCATCCGCGGTCTCCTGATGGGCACTCCGATCGGGAACAGTGCCGTCATCGCCATCGGCTGGTGCGTCGTCATCACCCTCGGCGGCTACCTCTGGTCGAAGAAGCTGTTCAACCGCGAGTCCACCCGATAGATCGAAAAATGACCTGCTCGGCTCATCGCGGTCATGACCAGGTCCGCTCAGTCAGCTGAGACCGGACGAGGAAATGCCCGGCGGCTCCGAGCGGAGCTGCCGGGCATTTCACCCTGCTATATGGCGGTGGCGGCGGGATTTGAACCCGCGGAGGGCGTAAACCCTCACACGCTTTCGAGGCGTGCTCCTTAGGCCACTCGGACACGCCACCGCCGAGAAGGGTACAGGACGCCGGGTCTGGACGCCGAACCGGTATCGCCCGGATCGGCCTGGCAGGATCTTTGCCATGAGTACGCACATCGGCGCGAAGCCGGGAGAGATCGCCGAACGGGTCCTGATGCCGGGTGACCCGCTGCGGGCCAAGTGGATCGCGGAGACCTACCTCGAGGGCGCCAGGTGCTACTCGACGGTTCGGGGCATGCTGGGCTTCACCGGCCGCTGGAACGGCGTGGAGGTCTCCGTCCAGGGCTCCGGCATGGGCATGCCGTCGGCCTCCATCTACGCCCACGAACTGGTCAACGACTACGGCGTGAAGTCCCTGATCCGGGTCGGCTCCTGCGGGGCGCTCGCCGGGGACCTCCAACTGCGGGACGTGGTGGCGGCGATCGGCTCCTCCACCGACTCGAACATGAACCGGATGCGCTTCGACGGGCTGATCGACTACGCCCCGGTAGCCGACTTCGGGCTGCTGCGTACCTCGGTCGAGGTGGCCGAGCGGCGCGGCGTCACCATGCGGGTGGGCTCGGTCCTCGCGGCGGACGCCTTCTACACCGACCGTCCCGACCTGTACGACACGCTCGCCGACTACGGCGTGCTGGCGGTGGAGATGGAGTCCGCGGCGCTCTACACGATCGCCGCCCGGTTCAAGGCCCGGGCGCTGACCATCCTCACGGTCAGCGACCACATCAAGACCGGCGAGAAGACCACCGCGGAGGAGCGCGAGCAGACGTTCTCCCAGATGGTCGAGATCGGCCTGGACACCATCGTCGCCTGACCACTCCGTACCCCAGGGTCGCGCTCGATCCGGGAAACAGTGGCGTCCGGTCGCCCCGGAGGCCACCACATCCCGGATCGAGCGCGATCCTGCCCGATCCCCGGGCCACGCCGCAGGCGGAGGCAGCGCCTCAGCGGAAGAAGGCTCGCAGGACGGCGGAGTTCTCGGCCTCCAACACTCCCCCGTACACCTCGGGGCGGTGGTTGAGACGGCGGTCGCGCAGCACGTCCCAGAGCGAGCCGGCGGCCCCGGTCTTGGGCTCCCACGCCCCGAAGACCACGGTCGGGATCCGGGCCAGCACGATCGCCCCGGCGCACATCGTGCACGGTTCGAGGGTCACCACCAGGGTGCAGTCGTCGAGCCGCCAGCGGCCCAGGCGCTCGGCGGCCCGGCGCAGCGCCAGCACCTCCGCATGCGCGGTCGGATCCCCGGTCAGCTCCCGCTCGTTGCGCCCGGCGGCCAACTCGGTCCCGTCCGGGCCGTAGACCACGGCGCCCACCGGCACGTCGTCCGTCGCCATGTCGTCCGCCGGCGGGCCGGTGACAGTCGGTTCCGGGCCGGTGACGGCCACCTGGAGCGCCCGGCGCATCCACAGCTCGTGCCGCTGCCGGCGGCCGGCTCCGTCCAGCTCCGCCAGGCCCTCGTCCGCGCCCGGGCCGATCCGCCCGACCGCGCCCGGGGTCGGCTGGCCCGGTCGCACGGGCCCCAGCGCCGGGTCGGTCGCATCGGCCGGCTCGGCGGCACCCCTCGCTGCCGAGCCGCCGCCGGCCAGCCCGGCCCCGTCGGTGGAGGACGGCGGATCAGACGCCACGCAGCTCCTCGACCTCGTCCACGCACCCGAGGATCTGACACACCTCGGCGGTGACGTCGGCCGGCAGCATCCCCTCGTGCGTGCAGAGGGCCAGCAGCCGCTGCGCGGAGATGCCCAGGTCGGCCAGGAGGTCCGCGTCGCCGACCGGGTCGGCCTCCGGGTCGACCGCCGGCTGCTCGTTGTCGTCGTCGCCTCCGGTCGCGTTCGACCGGGGCTCGTCGGTGTCGTCGAAGTCGGTGACCGACCCCTTGAGGTCCCCGATCAACATGGCGCCGAGCCGGGACTCCTCGGCGTACGCGGAGTCGGAGCCGAATACCCGCAGGTCCTCGGCCTCGTCGAGGCGCAGGACGACCAGGTAGGCATCGTCGGCCTCGACGAAGAGCAGCGACAGGTCGGCGTCCGGCTCGACGTCGCGCAGCCGGTCGGCGACCTCGTCGACGTCGGTGGCGCCGCGCAGGTTCACCTCGGCGGCCGTCCAGCCGCCCTCGTCGCGCACCACGGCCGCAGCGAAGTACGACACGGTCCCCCCAAATAGCCTCGGCCCTACTCGCCGACCCGTACGCGTGCACGGTAACCGGTCGGATCGGCAGGCGACCGGTCAACGCCCCGAAGGGCCGGTCAATCCCGTGGAAAGTGTGGGTGTGCCGGCTCAGCCGCCGACGCGACGCCGGGTGGCGATCAGCTGCCGCAACTGCTCGGTGCGGGCGCGCTGCGGCCGGTCCTGCCTGCGTTCCGCCCGGGCCCCCGCCAGCTCGGCGAGGATCTGTAGGCGGCGGCGGCTCCGCTCGGGGTCGGGGCGGGAGGTGGTCCAGGCCATACGCCGAGGGTGCGCCGTCCGAGCGGGTACGTCAAGACGGGACTTCCGTGCGCAACCGGGCCGCGACCGTCGGTGCGCGGCCGACCGGCCGGCGGCTGCCCGCCGCCGGCCTGGTGGTGGCGCGGCGGGGGTGCGGTCATCGACCTCGCGCCTCCCCGCTGCGGTCTCACCACAGGGGCCAGTCGCCGACGCTCGCCCAGCGCACGGCGACCACGGCGGCGGCGACGCTCCAGCCTCCGGCGGTGACGATGGCGACCCCGGTGGCCACCCCCCGGTCGCCGAACCGGACGAGCGCCAGGGCGGCCAGCCAGGCCAGCCCGCCGGCAAGGACGGTCCACCAGGCGTATCCGGGGACGTCGCGGCCGAGCAGGCCGAACAACGCCAGCCAGGCGGCGGCGAGCGCGCCGCCGGAGGCGACGCCCGCCCCGGTGACGGGGTGCGGTTCGCGCCAGGTCGGCCGGGTCGGCGGCCCGGAGGGGAAGAGCCCCGAGGGGGTACGCGAACCGGGGCGCCCCGGTTCCGGGTGGGCCGGGAGGGCAGGCTGCCACGTCGTCACCGTCACTCCTTCCGAGCCGGCGCTCCCGCACCGGCCGGTCCGGCCGGCACGCGGGACGGGTGCCGGCGGCGCCCCGGACCGTACCGACCCAACCGTAACCGTTCTGTCAGGATGACCGGATGCCCTCGCGCTTCTCGCGCCGGCGCCGCGCGCGTGCGGCTTACCCGGTCCTGCTGCTGCTCTCGCCGGTGCTGGCCGCCGGCTGCTCGGCGCCGCCGTCCGCCGCGCCGAACGGCGGCGGGTGGGTCGGGCCGACGGCCCCGGCCACCGCCGACCAGCCGGCCGCGCCGACGGCAGCACCAGCGCCGACGGCCGCCCGGCCGTCGGCCTCGGCCTCGCCGACCCGGGGCGGCCTGCGGCACGTCTTCCCGGTACGCGCCGGCAACGTCGACTACCACCCGACCCACTCCGCATACCCGGGGACGGACATCTTCGCCGACTGCGGCGAGCCGGTGGTGGCGGTGACCGACGGGACGATTCTCGAGGTGAGCCGGGTGGACCGGTTCGACCGGCGAGGGCCGCTGGGGCCGAACAACGGGGGCCTGTCGGTGTCGCTGCTGGGCGACGACGGGGTGCGCTACTACGGCTCGCACCTCAGCGCGATCACCGCGGGGATCGACACGGGGAGCCGGGTGCGGGCCGGTCAGCAGGTTGGCAGGGTGGGCCGGACGGGCAACGCGAACAACGTCTGCCACGTGCACTTCGGCATCTCGCCTGCCTGCACGGGCCGGGGCGACTGGTGGATCCGGCGCGGGGTGGTCTGGCCGGCCCGCTACCTCGACTCGTGGCGGCGGCTCGGCAACCGGGAGCCGGCCGCCGAGGTGGGCGCGTGGCGGCGGAAGCACGGCTGCCCGAAGGCCCCGGCAGCCGGCTGACCGGGCCCGGACGGGGCCGCCCGCCGGGAGCGGGCCCACCCCTCGGGCCAATCGCGACATCACGGCTTAACCGGTCGGACACATTGACGCATGTCTCGGCAAGCGGTTAACGTCCTATCGTGAGAGAGCGCTCTCACAGGTAACGAACCTCCCGATTACCACCAAACGCCGCCGCCGGCCCGTCCGGCGCCCCCGCGCGATGGAGGCACCCGTGACACCTCCCGCACCACACCGCCACCGCCTCTGGGCCCTCGCCTCGACCACCGTCCTCGCCCTCGTCGCCGGCGGCCTCGCCGTCGCCGCCGGCACCGCCCCCGCCGAGGCCGCCCCGGTCGGCGCGGGCAGCTACACCACCACCCCGGTCGGCCCGTTGCCCTCCGGGTGCGGTCAGCTCTCCACCAACCCCCGGCAGTTCGTCACCGCCGACGCGCCCGCCGGTGCCGTGCCCACCAACGACTGGTGGTCGTCGCTGCTGTTCAAGCGCACCGACTGCGCCTACAGCGAGCCGCTGCACGCCCACCCGCTCTCCTACGACACGTTCACCGACGGGCTGGGTTTCTCCGCCAACTCCACCCCGGCGATCAGCGGCACCGCCACCGGCGTCGGCGAGTTCCACTACCCGTACGTGCAGGACATCCGCGTCGGGGTGGCCGGGCTGGCCGCGCCGACCGTGAAGGTGGCCAACTGGACCGACTGGACCGTAACCCCGTACTGGAGCGACGGGGCCCGGACCATGCGCGCCACCATCGGCCACGGGCTGCCGTTCGCGTACTTCCAGACCACCGGCGGCGACGCGGTGGTCAGCGCCAACAGCACCCCGACCGTCTGGTCGAACAGCGGCGCCACCATCGGCTTCACCATCGCCGGCCACGACTACGTCGGGTACGCCCCGACCGGGGCGAGCTGGACGGTCAGCGGCGGCCGGATCTCGTCCACGCTGGCCGGCAGGGGCTACTTCTCCCTCGCCCTGCTGCCCACCACCGCGAGCAGCACCGCGCAGGAGCGCGCCGACCTGGCCGCCTCCTACGGCCGGTACGCGCACGCCCACGTCACCGGCACCCGGGTCTCGTACGCCTACGACCAGGCGAGCAGCCGGATGACCACCACGTACGCGTTCACCACCACGGCCCGGGAGGGCACCGCCACCCAGACCGTGGTGAGCCTCTACCCGCACCAGTGGAAGGCGCTGACCGGGTCCACCCCGATCGCCCAGAGCTACCCGTCGGCGCGGGGCCGGATGAAGGTGCTCACCGGCGTCAGCCAGTTCCGCACCGCGATGACCTTCCAGGGGGTGCTGCCCGAACTGCCCGCCGTCGGCGACGGCTCCGGAGCCGACCTGAACACGCTGCGCGACCAGCTCGCCGCCGTCCGGGGCAACCCGATGGACCAGCGCGGCGGCGACACGTACTGGACCGGCAAGGGCCTCGGCCGGGCCGCCCGGATCGCCGAGGTGGCCGACCTGGTCGACGACACCGCCACCCGGGACAGCGCGCTGAACGCCATCCGGGCCACCCTCACCGACTGGTTCACCGCCTCGCCCGGCAAGTCCGCGAAGGTCTTCTACTACGACCAGAACTGGGGCACCCTGATCGGCTACCCGGCGTCGTACGGGTCCGACCAGGAACTCAACGACCACCACTTCCACTACGGCTACTTCATCGCCGCGGCGGCCACCCTGGCCAAGTACGACCCGCAGTGGGCCACCGACGCCCGCTACGGCGGCATGGTGGACCTGCTCATCCGGGACGCCGACAACTACGACCGCAACGACACCCGGTTCCCGTACCTGCGGGACTTCGACATCTACGCCGGCCACGACTGGGCCTCCGGGCACGGCTCGTTCGGCGCCGGCAACAACCAGGAGTCCTCGTCGGAGGGGATGAACTTCGCCAACGCCCTGATCCAGTGGGGCCAGGCCACCGGCGACACCGCCGTCCGCGACGCCGGCATCTTCCTCTACACCACCCAGGCGGCGACGATCCAGGAGTACTGGTTCGACCACGCCAACGAGAACTTCCCGGCCGCCTTCGGGCACTCCACGGTCGGCATGGTGTGGGGCGACGGCGGGGCGTACTCGACCTGGTTCAGCGCCGAGCCGGAAATGATCCAGGGCATCAACCTGCTGCCGGTCACCGGCGGCCACCTCTACCTCGGCTACGACCCGGCGTACGTCCGCACCAACTGGGCGGAGCTGGTCCGCAACAACGGCGGGCAGCCGACGGTGTGGCAGGACATCCTCTGGCAGTTCCAGGCGCTCGGCGACGGCAACGCGGCGCTGTCGAGCCTGCGGGCGAACCCCGGCTACACGCCGGAGGAGGGGGAGAGCCGGGCGCACACCTTCCACTGGATCCGCAACCTCGCCGCACTCGGCACCGTCGACACCACGGTCAGCGCGAACCACCCGCTGAGCGCCGTCTTCAGCCGCAACGGGGCACGGACGTATGTGGCGTCGAACATCACCGCGACGCCGATCACCGTCCGGTTCTCCGACGGGACCACGCTCGCGGTGGCGGCCGGGAAGACGGCCACCACCGGGGCGTACACCTGGAGCGGCGGCAACGCGACCGGCGGCGGCCCGGGGCCGTCGCCGACCCCCACCCCGACCGGCCCGTCACCGAGCCCGACCACCACCCCGCCGCCGTCCGGCTCGTCGACGCGGTACCTGCTCACCGGCGGCGGCCTCGGGGCGGCCGGCGGCGCGGCCACCACGACGGTGGCGGCGGCGAACGGCAACCACGACGGCACCCCGACCAACGCCCGGGTGTTCACCGCGACCGGCCTCAACCTCGGGTACGCCGGCGGGCAGACGTCGTTCGACCTGTTCCTCGACGCCGGCGCCGCAGTCGGCAACGGGGTGCAGGTGCGGGTCTCCTACGACCTGACCGGCAACGGGAGTTGGGACCGGGTGGAGACGTACCGCTACTTCGCCACCGACCCGGTCGCCGGGTACGAGCACTACACCCAGGCCGCCGGGCTGGCCTCCAGCAGCGGGACGCTCGGCAACCTGACCGGCGGCACGGTCAGGGTGGAGGTCTGGTCGGCGATCGGCAACAACCCCACCACCCTCGGACTCGGCAACCAGTCGGTCGTGAAACTGCCGTACTCCTGATCCGACGCACCACCACCCCCGCGCCGCCGGTCGCCCCGACCGGCGGCGCGGGGCGTAGGTTGCAGGGCATGACCGCCCGGGACCCCGTCGCCGACCTCCGCCGCATCGCCTTCCTGCTGGAACGGGCCAACGAGGCGACGTACCGGGTCCGGGCGTTCCGCTCGGCGGCGAAGGTCCTGGCCGCGCTGCCGGCGCAGGAGGCCGCCGAGCGGGCCCGCGCCGGGACGCTCACCGACCTGGCCGGGGTCGGCGACGTCACCGCGCGCTGCGTCGCCGAGTCGCTGGCCGGCGAGGAGCCGGTCTACCTGCGCCGACTGGTCGCCACGGAGGGCACCGACCTGGACGCCGCGGCCACCGCGCTGCGCACGGCGCTGCGCGGCGACTGCCACACCCACTCCGACTGGTCCGACGGCGGCTCGCCGATCGAGGAGATGGCGCTCGCGGCGGTCGAGCTGGGCCACGAGTACGTCGTGCTGACCGACCATTCCCCCCGCCTGAAGGTGGCGCGGGGGCTGACCGCGGACCGGCTGCGCAAGCAACTCGACCACGTGGCGGCGGTCAACGCGGCGCTGCCCGAGGGGTTCCGCATCCTCACCGGGATCGAGGTGGACATCCTCGCCGACGGCTCGCTCGACCAGGACGAGGAGCTGCTGGCCCGCCTCGACGTGGTGGTCGGCTCGGTGCACAGCGGGCTGGGCGACGAGCGGGGCAGGATGACCCGGCGGATGCTGGCCGCGATCGCCGACCCGAACCTGGACATCCTCGGCCACTGCACCGGCCGGATGGTCGCCTCCCGTCCCGCCGGGGTGAAGGGGCCGGGCGACCGGGCGCACCGGCCGCGTACCCGGGCCGAGAGCGACTTCGATGCGGACGCCGTCTTCGCCGCCTGCGCCGAGCACGACGTCGCCGTCGAGATCAACTCTCGCCCCGAGCGGCAGGACCCGCCGAAGCGGTTGATCCGCCGGGCCCTGGAGGCCGGCTGCCGGTTCGCGATCAACACCGACGCCCACGCCCCGGGGCAGCTCGACTGGCAGCGGTTCGGCTGCGAGCGTGCGGCGCTGTGCGGCGTCCCCGCCGACCGGGTGGTCAACACCTGGCCGGCGGACCGCCTGGTGGAGTGGGCCCGGGGCTGATCAGCCGACGGCGGGCCCGGTCGCCGGCGCACCCCGGCCACCCCCGTCGGCGGCCGGGGTGGCCCGCCCGTCGACCGCGGGGGCGGCCGTCTTCCCGACCGCCGCCGGGCCGGGCGGAGCCCCGGTCGGGCCGGGAGCCCCCGCCGGCCGCCTGCGCCGGCCGAGCAGGCCCTGTGTCACCGCCACCCCGGCCAGCACGATCAGCGCGCCGACCGGCTGGTGCCAGTTCAGCCGCTCGCCGAGCGCCAACGCCCCGATCAGTACCGCGAAGATCGGAATCAGGTAGGTCACCGTGGAGGCGGTGCTCGCCCCGGCGACCCGGATGTTGCGCAGGTTGATCACGAAGGCGAGCCCGGTGCCGAGCGCGCCCAGCGCGAGCACGCTGGCGAGCACCTCGGCCGAGAGGCCGGTGGGCACCGGCGGCGCCCCCGCCACCAGCGGCCCCACCGCGGCGAGTTGGGCGGTCGCCAGTAGAAGCTGGGCCGCCGACAGCGACACCCCGGAGTGGGAACTGCCCGCGATGAACCGCTTCTGGTACGGGATGGCGACGCCGTAGCAGGCCGCCGCGCCGAGGCACATGAGCTGGCCGGTGAAGTGCGCCCCGCCGACGCCCTCCCAGACGCCCAGCACCACGAGCACCCCGACGAAGCCCAGCCCCAGCCCGACCGCGCTGCGCGGGGTCAACCGCTCGGTGCGGAACACCAGCACCGCCAGCGGCAGCACGACCAGCGGCGTGGTGGCGTTCCAGATCCCGGCGAGCATCGACTCGACCCGCTGCTCGCCGTACCCGAAGAGGGTGAACGGCAGGGCCACGCCGAGGGCGGCGGCCACGAAGAGGTGGGCCCACACCCGGGGCTCCCGGGGCAGCCGGTCGCGCAGCAGCGGAAGCAGGACGAGCAGGGTCAGCGCCCCGGCGGCGACCCGGTAGAGGGTGAGGTGCAGCGGGTGCAGCTCCCGGATGCCGATCTTGATGAACAGGAAGCTGGAGCCCCAGATCGCGGCGAGCGCGAGGAAGCCCGGCAGCCAGCTGCGCAGCGCCGATCTGTCAGGGGTGATCTCCGGTGTCACTCCTGACACTCTGCCGGAGCCGTACGACGAAGTCCCGCGCTTTTCGGCCGCCGTGTCCCGCGCCATAGGAACCATCTCAAGTGATGGTGCGATCCCGGCCCGTCTGTTGCCGTGCTTCATGCGGGTCGAGATCTCCCGCCGGCTGCGGCACGCGCGGCGGTCGAGCTGTTCGCCCTCGGCAAGTTCGGTGGCTACGACACCGTCGCGCGGGCGGTCAGCGGGGAGCGGCTGCGGGCCGACGCGCCGTTCCCGATCGACTTCGACCCGGCCGAGCTGCTGCCCTGAACACGTTGAACAGGTCGGCAGGGCGGCGGCGTGGTCGCGTAGGGTCGCAGCCGTGGGACGAATCGATGACCTCGCCGACCGGTACGTCGCAGACTGGGCCGCGCTGAGCCCGACCGGCGCGACCTACGTCGGCATCGCCGGACACGACGATCAACTGGACGACCTGTCGCCGGAGGGCTACACGGCCCGGGCCGACCTGACCCGGCGCACCCTCGCCGACCTCGACGTCACCGAACCCGCGTCGGAGTCGGAGCGGACGGCCAAGGAGGCCATGCAGGAGCGCCTCGGCCTGGACCTCGCCCGCTACGACGCCGGGGAGACGACCAGCGAGGTCAACGTCATCGCCAGCGGCCTGCACGAACTCCGCATGGTGTTCGACCTGATGCCGACCGGGAGCGCCGACGCGCAGGCCGACATCGCCGCCCGGCTCAACCGGTTCGCCGGCGCCCTGGAGGGCTACAAGACGACGCTGCGTGAGGCGGCCGCGTCCGGGAAGGTCAGCTCGAAGACCCAGCTCGTCGAGGTCGCGAAGCAGTGCGACGTCTGGACGGATCCGGACGGCGACAACTTCTTCCACGGGCTGGTCGAGCGGCTCGGCGCGGACGGCACGCTCGGCGCGGAGCTGCGCCGGGGCGCGGCGGCGGCCACCGCGGCCACCGCCGGGTTCGGCCAGTTCCTCCGCGACGAGCTGGCCCCGTTCGGGCGGGACAAGCAGGCCGCCGGCCGGGAGCGGTACGAGCTGGCCTCGCAGTACTTCCTCGGCGCGAAGGTCGACCTCGACGAGACGTACGCCTGGGGGTTCGCCGAGCTGGCCCGGCTGGAGTCCGAGATGCGGACGGTGTCCGGCCGGATCGTCGGGCCGGGCGCGACCGTCGACGAGGCGGTGGCCGCGCTGGACGCCGACCCGGCCCGCACGATCCAGGGCAAGGAGGCGTTCCGGGACTGGATGCAGGCCCTTGCCGACAAGGCGGTCGGTGAGCTGCACGGCACCCACTTCGACATCCCGGAGCAGGTCCGCCGCATCGAGTGCTGCCTCGCCCCGACCAGCGACGGCGCGATCTACTACACCGGCCCGAGCGAGGACTTCTCCCGCCCCGGACGGATGTGGTGGGCGGTGCCGCAGGGGATCACCGACTTCTCCACCTGGCGCGAGGTGACCACGGTCTACCACGAGGGCGTTCCGGGCCACCATCTCCAGATCGGGCAGACCGCCGTTCGGGCCGGCCTGCTCAACCGCTGGCAGCGGCTGCTCTGCTGGGTCTCCGGGCACGGCGAGGGCTGGGCGCTCTACTCGGAGCGGCTGATGGACGAGCTGGGTTACCTGGATGACCCGGGCGACAAGCTCGGCATGCTCGACGGGCAGGCGTTCCGGGCCGCCCGGGTGATCGTCGACATCGGCATGCACCTGGAGCTGGAGATCCCGAAGGACAACCCGTTCGGCTTCCACCCCGGAAAGCGGTGGACCCCGGCCCTGGGCTGGGAGTTCATGCGGGCGCACTGCCGGGTGCCGGACGAGAACCTGCGCTTCGAGCTGAACCGCTACCTCGGCTGGCCGGGGCAGGCCCCCTCGTACAAGGTGGGCGAGCGGATCTGGCTCCAGGCCCGGGAGGACGCGAAGGCCCGCAAGGGCGCCGACTTCGACCTCAGGGAGTTCCACCGGCAGGCGCTGGACCTCGGGGCGCTGGGGCTCGACCCGCTACGCCGGGCGCTGGCCCGGATCTGAGGCGACGACGGCGGCCGGGAGCAGGGGCGGACCCCTGGGTCCCGACCGCCGCGCGATAACCGGGGCCGGCCTGGCCGCTGGTCCCCGTCCGGCGGGTGGCCGTGTCAGGCCAGGCTGAGCTTGAGTTCCGGCTTCGCGGTCAGGACGTCGCTGTCGACGTACGCCAGGTCGATGACCGGGTCGGTGAAGGTGATCGGAAACGGCGAGGTGATCGGGATGCCGTCCGGGAACGGCAGGTCCGGGGCCAGGGTGATCTTGACGCCGAGCAGTCGCCCGACGAACCGGGTGGCGTAGAAGGCCACGTCGCCCTGGACGGTCAGCTGGTCGGTGGCGTACCGCATGGTCTTTCCGCCAGGGCCGCCGGCCTGGAGCAGGAAGTCGTCGGTGACGGCCTTGTCCATGCTGAACTTGAGCGTCCTGAGCTTGCCCGCGTCGGTGTCCAGCTCGACGATCCCCTCGAACCGCAGCCCGGTCATGGTGACCTCGGAGCCGGTGAGCTTCGACGGCTCCGCCGCGACCCGGGGCTGGCCGGGCTCGGCGGCGATCCGGGGCAGCGGCTTGCCGGGCTTCACCTCGCCCGGATCGGTGGGCTTCGGGGTGGCGCACCCGGGGTCGTCCGGGGTGGGCTTGCCGGTGCCGGCCGAGGCGTCCGGGGTAGGCCTGCCGGTGCCGGCCGAGGCGTCCGGGGTAGGCCTACCGGTGCCGGCCGAGGCGTCCGGGGTGGGCTTGGCCGACGAGGCCGGCCGGCGGGTCGGGGTGGCGGTCGCCGCAGGGGTGGCCCGCGCCGTCGCCTCAGGGCCCTCCGTCGCCCCGGCGACCCCGGTCCCGCCGGCCGCCGGCGCGTCGTCGTCGCCGGTGATCAGGTCGCCGATGCCGTCGGTGAGGTCGGCGATCAGGTTGCCGCCCGACGTCTTCCCCGGGCTGGGACTCGGGCTCGGGGTGGGGCCGGGGCTCTCGCCGGCCGGGTCGGACACCGACGGCCTCACGGCGGTCGGGCTCGCGCCCGTGCGTGACGGGGTGGGGCAGAGCGTGGCCGGCGCGGCCTGCACGGGGCCCTGTTCGCGCAGCGCGAGCGCCCCGACGGCCGAGACGCCGAGCAGCACCAGGGCGATCGCGAGCAGCTTCGAGCCCTGGTACGGGCCGCCCGGCTGCCGGCCGACCGCCGGCAGCCGCAGCTGGGTGCTGTCGTGGCCCCGGTCGGCGGGCGACGGCTCGCGCAGCGGGTCCCGGGGCCGGGGCGGGGTGTCGGTGAACGGGCCGGCGACGTCCTCGCCCGGCTCCGGCCGGGGCACCAGCTCGTCGACTTCCTTCACGGGTCCTCCTGGGACGGAGCTCACCGAGCGCGGTGGCGGATCGGGAGGGAAAGCTGCGGCGTGGTGGTGCCGCGGTCCGCCGGGCCCGACGGACGGCGCGGGCTGCGGATTGGATGCTTCCGCGAAGGGAGTCGGCTCACAAGCCCCTTGCTACTGACCGGTAACCATCTCGCAACACAGAGATCGACATCGATCACCATGAGTCAACGCCCGCCGGGGAATCCGCCCGGGCAAATCGGGCAGAGCGCAGCAGGCCGCGCCGCGCGCTTCACGTGCGGTAGTCGCGGCGCCCAACGGTAACTTTTTGGTAACGAGATACTGAAGAGTCGCTGCGACTGGTTCACCGGCTCCACCACTCGCTCCCGAGACCCGCTCCAGGGCTCCGCGCGGCGCGGGCCGCCCGGTCGAGCCTCCGCCCCCGCTCGTCCAGCCGCGCCCGCCAACCCTGCAACGGCCGCCCGGCACCGGGGCTGCGACGCACACCCGGTGCGGCGGGCGTCGACACGCTGCGCGGACGGGGTCGGGGCGCAGACTGCCGCTCCGCCCGGCCGTTGGTTACCGTAGGTGTCTTCCGGGTGGGGGCCACCCCACGTGGTACGTATCGATCGAGGTTGCTGTGACTCTGTACGGCGAAACACGACCGCCCGCCGATGACCGGCCGACCGTCAAGGTGACCGCGGTGAGCTGGCCGGACGACGAGCCGGAGCCCAGCGCGGCGACCGTCGCCGGCAGCGGCGGGCCGGGCCCCCGTTCCCGGCGACTGCGGATCCTGCTTGCCGCCGGCATCACCACGGTGGTCCTCGGCGCCGTGGCCGGCGTCGGCGCGTACGCCTACGCCGGCGACGTCCCGCGCGGCACCAGCGTCCTCGGCACCGAGCTCGGCGGACGCAGCCGCACCGACGCGGTCCGGGACCTGCGCACGGAGCTGGCCCGGGGCGGCTCCCTCACCGCCCCGCTACGGATGACCGTCGGCGAACGGACCGTCGAGGTCAAGCCCGCCGACGTGGGGCTCACGGTGGACGTCGAGGCCACCGTCGACGCGGCAGCCAAAGCACGGGCCCACCCGGTGAGCCGCCTCGTCGGCTCCCGCACCGTCGCGCCGGTGGTGACCGTCGACGCCGCCCGGCTCGACGCCGCCCTGCGCAAGGCCGCCGGCGACCAGATCCGCGAGTGGACCGTGCCGGCGATCATCTTCACCGGTACGACCCCGAAGCCGGTCCGCCCGAAACCCGGCCTCGCGCTCGACCCGCAGCGCTCGGCCCAGGCGGTCCGGGACGGCTGGCTCACCGGCCAGCCGGTGACCGTGCCGCTGGTGGAGACCCGGCCGGCGACGACCGACGAGGAGGTCAGCCGGCTCGTCGCCGAGCTGGCCCGTCCCGCCGTCGCCGCCCCGGTGACGCTCCGCACGCCCAAGGGCGCGGTCACCATCCCGCCCACCGCCATCGCCCGGGGCCTGCGCTTCGCCGCCGACGACAGCGGGAAGCTCACCCCCCGCATCGACGTGAAGCGGCTACGCTCCGCCCTCGGTGGCAAGCTGGACGCCATCGAGGTGGAACCCCGCGACGCCCGGATGGTTGTCACCGGCGGCAAGCCGACGCCGATCGACGGCCGGCCCGGCACGCAGCTCGACGCGACCGCACTCAGCCGCGACCTGCTCGCCGTGTTGCCCCGCACCGACGACCGCACCGTCACCGGCCAGCTCAAGGAGACCCAGCCGGAGGTGACCACGGCCAAGCTGGCCGGCCTCGGCATCAAGGAGCGGGTGTCCCGCTTCACCACCCACTTCACCGGCGGCCTCTCCTCGCCCCGCAGCCAGAACATCGTCCAGGTCGCCAAGGAGGTCGACGGCACCGTCGTACTGCCCGGCGAGACGTTCTCGCTCAACGGCCACACCGGCGAGCGCGGCTACGACCAGGGTTACCAGGACGCGCCGGTGATCCTCGACGGCAAGCTCGTCCCCGGCGTGGGCGGCGGCGTCTCCCAGTTCACCACCACCCTGTTCAACGCGACCTACTACGCCGGGCTGGAGGACGTCGAGCACAAGCCGCACTCGTACTGGTTCAGCCGGTACCCGGCCGTCATCGAGTCGACGATCTTCTGGCCGAACCTCGACTTCAAGTTCCGCAACAACACCCCGTACGGCGTCCTCATCGACACCTCGCACACCGCCGGCTCGGTGACCGTGTCGATCTGGAGCACGAAGATCTACGACAGCGTCAAGACCGAGTACGGCCCCCGCCGGGGCATCACCAGCCCGAAGACGATCCACCTGGATGCCGGCCCGTCGTGCATCTCCAGCAACGGCATCGACGGCTTCACCCAGGACGCCTTCCGGATCATCAAGAAGGCCGGCAAGGTGGTCAAGCGGGAGAAGTTCACCTGGCGGTACCTGGCCGAGCCCCGCTACGTCTGCGGCCGGGCCGGCGACTGAGCGGCCGTCGGGCCCCAGCACGCGAATGCCCCGCCGGCGACGCCGGCGGGGCACATTCTCCATCGGGTACGCGGAACGTCGCCCCGGCGGTCGCTCAGGGCCGCGCCGCGGCCAGCCCCTGGCGTACGCCGGCCGCGTCGCGGTCCGTGCCGTAGACGGGTGTGTCGGGCTGCTGCCGCCAGCTCTCGTCGAGGGTGCCGGCGTCGACCGGGTCGAAGCCGAGGGCGTCGACCAGCTCCATCACGATCCGCTTGGCCTCGGCGTCGTCGCCGGCCACCGGCAGGGCGATCCGATCGGCCGAGCCGGCAGGGTGACCGTTCTCCAGCAGGTGTTGGGCCTGGATGTTGTTGAACGCCTTCACCACCCGGGCGCCCTTGAGGTGCTCGGCGGTCCACCGGCTGGAGCTGAGGCTGCGGTCCAGCAGCTCGGCGATGTCCCCGTCTCGCTGCGGGTAGTAGTTGTCGGCGTCGACGACGACCTTGCCCTCGAAAAGTTCCGCGGGCAGCGCCGGCACCGCCAGCAGCGGAATCGCGATCACCACCAGGTCGGCATGGTCGACGGCCTGCTCCACGGTCCCTGCGGTTGCGCCCGTCTCCTGGGCAAGCTCGGTGATGGACGCCGGCCCGCGTGAGTTTGCCACCGTCACGTCGTGACCCAGGGCGCGCAGCCGACGGGTGAGGGTGCCACCGATGTGCCCCGACCCGACAATTCCGATCTTCATGACCACTCCTGCCTCCGCCTGTCGGCGGTCAGATCCGGTCGAACTGTGGGCAGGTACCCCGACCCGCGCGTCCCAAGAGTGCTGGAGGCATACGCCACGTACGGTTTTCCGGCCACGCTCGCGGGGAACGCCGCGTCGGCGGGTCCCTCAGCGACGCTACCGAGCCCGGTGGCACCGACGGGAGGCGTTTCACGGAAATGGTCACGGAAACGCGTCAGGGCCACCCCCGAAGGGGTGGCCCTGACCGAAAGATGTCCGGCGGTGTCCTACTCTCCCACACCCTCCCGAGTGCAGTACCATCGGCGCTGGAGGGCTTAGCTTCCGGGTTCGGAATGTAACCGGGCGTTTCCCCTCCGCCATGACCGCCGTAACTCTATCGACATATCAAACAACACCAAACACTGGTCTGTTGTTCATTTGTCGAGAGTTGCACAGTGGACGCGTAGCAGCTTAGTAGTCAAGTCCTCGGCCTATTAGTACCGGTCAACTCAACCCGTTACCGAGCTTACATTTCCGGCCTATCAACCCAGTAGTCTAGCTGGGGGCCTTACCCCACCAAAGGTGGGTGGGATACCTCATCTTGAAGCGAGCTTCCCGCTTAGATGCTTTCAGCGGTTATCCCTTCCGAACGTAGCTAACCAGCCGTGCCCTTGGCAGGACAACTGGCACACCAGAGGTTCGTCCGTCCCGGTCCTCTCGTACTAGGGACAGCCCTTCTCAAGTATCCTACGCGCACGGCGGATAGGGACCGAACTGTCTCACGACGTTCTAAACCCAGCTCGCGTACCGCTTTAATGGGCGAACAGCCCAACCCTTGGGACCTGCTACAGCCCCAGGATGCGACGAGCCGACATCGAGGTGCCAAACCATCCCGTCGATATGGACTCTTGGGGAAGATCAGCCTGTTATCCCCGGGGTACCT